>JAXHTS010000029.1 GCA_034190085.1 Spirochaetota bacterium | reverse complement strand
TAGAGCCGTAAGATAGACATAATTATAAAATAGCTTCTAATGATTCAGAGATCGCTTCTGCCGTCCTTTCAAGATCCTCATCTGTGTGTGAAGTTGAGAGGAAGCCAACCTCATAGCCTGATGGAGATATATATACTCTTCTATTCAACATCTCCCTATGGAATTTAGCAAAGAGGTCCATGTTCGATTCCTTTACTTCGCTGACTGAACTGATATCCATTCTTTTAGTAAAATATATTGCAAAGATAGACTCAATTTGCAGAAAAATAACTCTTCCCGCAAACTTATTTAAAGCTGGTTCTAATAGTCTTTTAAAGCTTTGCGATTTATCATTCAGAAGTTTATAGGCATTAGTCTTTTCTAGTTTATCCAGTGTGGCGATACCGGCAGCCATTGCAAGAGGATTGCCAGATAGGGTACCTGCCTGATATACAGGTCCTTCAGGAGCTACATTTGCCATTATCTCCCTTGATGCTCCATAGGCCCCAACAGGCAAACCACCTCCTATTATTTTACCTAGGGTGGTTATATCAGCCTTAATGTCAAAGTATTCCTGGGCCCCACCTCTGGACAGACGAAAGCCATTTATAACCTCGTCAAAGATTAACAGAATCGCGTATTTATTACAGAGATCCCTTACTTCTTTTAGATAGTTCTCTTTTGGAGGAATAAGCCCATAATTACACGGGACAGGCTCCATGATTATTGCGGCTATATTATCGCTCTCCCTTTTCATAACGTCATGAAGCATATCGATATCGTTGTATGGAAGTATGATTGTATCCTTGACATTGTTTTTGGTAACCCCTGATGAATCTGGGATTCCAAAGGTGGCAAGACCAGAACCTCCAGCAACCAGCAGGTGATCCGCATGACCATGATAGCATCCATCAAACTTGATAAACTTCTCCTTTCCAGTATATCCTCTTGCAAGCCTAATAGCGCTCATGGTTGCCTCTGTACCAGAGTTTACAAACCTTATCTTTTCGATAGACGGATATCGATCTATTACCATCTCTGCAATCTCAACCTCATATCGGTTGGGGGTCCCAAAGCTGGTGCCATTATTTAGGGCAACCAGTATTGAATCCATAACATCCCTGTCAGAATGGCCCAATATAAGAGGGCCCCACGACATACAGTAATCTATATACTCATTATCATCCTCATCAACTATATGTGATCCTATCCCCTTTTTTATGAATATGGGATTACCTCCAACAGACCTAAAGGCTCTAACTGGCGAGTTGACTCCACCTGGCATTAGGTTGACAGCTTCATTGTATAGTTTAATAGAATTCTCAATATTCATAATTTATTTAATCCTTATTGATTCTCTGCATTACCGATATGATATAGAAGTTTCTGTGGTCATTTCTTGTCAATATGCAATTAACAAATTTTAGATTTACTCAAGTTCCTATATGAATGTTCGCGCTACCCAATCACCTACATGATGAGTTAGTGCAATAACCAAGAGTGCAATAATAATATGTTCCGCAATTACCTTCCATCTTTTGTCACCCTGTTCTTTTGCCATATAATTACTAAGAATACTCAGCACTAATATCCCCCAGATTATATTTACTATAATTGCTGTTAAGAGTTCAAATAGTAAAATTGGGATAATAAAGGATAATGTAAAGAAAAATTTAGATAAAAGGGTTGAGATTGCTGATTCCCATAACTCTTTTGTTGTATGAGTATTTTCAGACTCTTCAGAGATATGAATACCCAGTGCATCTGAAAATGAATCCGCAATTGCTATTGTTAATACTGCTCCAATAATTATGATCTTCGAATGAGTACTAGAATGTAGACCAACCATTAGACCAAGCGTTGTTATTATTCCAGAGGTTATGCCAAAGCTAAGCCCTACCTTTAATGAGTGCTTCATAGTTTTTCTTCCTTGCATACATATAATCTTATGCATTTTTTCCCGTATATAAAATCAACCCTTAGGTGCAATTATTTACTCAACTTAACTGACTTTTATTAACTACAGGCTAAATCAAGAGAAGACTTTTGCGATTGGGGAGGGTTGTTGGTATTTTCATAGAACTTTCTGATATGCACGCATTGCGGGCTGTCTTTTGCTTAAAATTATTTTGTTTAGAATAAAAATACCAACAACCCTCCCCAATCGGTACAATTTTAGAGCAATTTAATTGCCTTGTCAAGGGTACAATCCCTTCGGGACGGCGAAGCCGTCCTTGACAAGGCAATTAAATTGCTCTATACGCTAAACCTCTGAATAGATGAGCTAAAAGTCAC
>JAXHTS010000028.1 GCA_034190085.1 Spirochaetota bacterium | reverse complement strand
TTTCATTCTCCTCAGGAAATCCAACAATTATATCAGTCCCAACAGCAATATTTTGATATATGCTCTTAATCTTTTCTACAATTTTTATATAATCACCAACTGTATATGGTCGTTTCATCATCTGAAGAATTCTGTCTGAACCAGATTGAAGAGGAAGATGTATATGAGGACATAACCTCTCACTTCCAAATAGATCTATAAGTTTAGCATTTATATGATTAGGCTCAATGGAGCTGATCCTCACTCTAAATTTCCCATCTAGAGTTATTATATCTTCAATTAGCTTCGCTAAATCCCTATCCTCATCAAAATACCTGCCTATGGAGATACCTGTGAGTATCAATTCTGGACAGCCAATGTCTATAAGTCTTCTCGAGTGTTCCAGAATTTCATGATACCCCCTGCTCCTTGGTGCCCCCCTTACTGTGGGGACGATGCAATATGCACATACCCCATCACATCCATCCTGTATTTTGATAAAGCCTCTTCTGCGGAGATGTGGGGATAGAGTCTCTGGTTGATACTTTTTGTGGAAATTTTTTTGAGAATTATCTGGTTGACAATCATCAAAACGAGAACTCAAGGGTATTCCTTCAGAATAATTCATTAATTCATAAGATTTATTTGCGCTTGCTAATATGGCATTCTTCTCATCATTTTTGAATACTGCAGAAACTCCAGGCATCCTTCTCAATCCATCCAGATCTCTATCGACCAGACAACCAGTAACCAATATTTTCCCAGATTTAGAAAACCTTGTCCCCTGACGGATATAATTCCTGCATTTTTTATCACTTCTTTCAGTAACCGTGCAGGTATTTATAATGACAATATCTGCTCTTTCACCAAAGGATTTGGGGATCCATCCGTTCTCGTAAAACTGATCGACAATTATGGATGACTCATATTGATTGACTTTGCATCCAAGTGTTTTTATTGAGAATGTTCTATCCATCCCTCTTGTCTAGATTCCTGATCTTTTTGAATGTAGTCACAATCCTATCAACAGCGGTGTAATTTGTTGAAAATGCCAGTATAATTATTACAATTATCATTGGATACTCAGCTTTGATGCCATATTCAGATAATACAACCATGAAAAATGGATGCAGTACAGAAATCGAGGAGAGCAAGAAGATCCTTTCGCCCCTCTGCATGAGACCACGATAAGACTCAATGCCGACGCTCTCCCCCTTTGCCCTTGCATAGCTTACAACTTCGGAACCAATTAGAGCCATGATGGAGGTTGAGAGAACTAAAAAATCATTTCTAAAATATAAGGCTAAACCCATAAATACAAGGCCATCACAATATCTATCAACACAGGAATCAAAGAAGGCACCTTCCTGACTTACCTGACCGGTTGTCCTTGCTAACCTGCCGTCCAGGATATCTAAAGTCCCGCTAATAATAAGTATCCACCCAGCAAAGGCGAAATTTCCTCTATAATAATAGTATCCTGAAATAAGAGCAAATACAAGCGATATCCCGGTTATCATGTTGGGAGTCAGCTTTAATATCCGAAAAATTGAAATAAATGGAAGGGTTACCCAATACCAGAATTCCCTTAGGAAAACTCCTAAAAAGGATTTATGCATTCTTTCAAGAACAATAGGGTCCTTAGCCCTTCGCGGGTAGATAAATGAAAATACAACAAGCAGTAAGATTACAAATCCATTTAAAACGATTAACGGCAGTAATGATCTTAATATCTCATTTATAATCATAGTCGGATTATCCATAATAAAGAAAGTCCTGGATAATGGCTCTAATGAAATGGAATTTATAAATAAAATTAAAGAAATAGTCAATATAATTATTCTCATTATCTTTTTTTTTATCTTTTCTTTCCGATATATATGATAAAAGGGTGATAGTAAAAAAATAAATCTTAGCCCATTTTTGAAATCTTGTTAATTTGGTCGACTTGATCCGTAAGCCCTTTTACGATGAAGCCGCTTACCTTCTTAACTAGCTGACATAGCGGATAATATTACCTAAACTACCAAAGTCAGGAGGAAGCAGATGAAGTCATATACAAAATATCTGACATTTACAACAAAGGCAAGACGTGATTACATAAATATTACTAATACAGTAAGGGATTTTGTTAGGGAAACAGGAATCAAAGAGGGTCTCTGCTTGGTAAATGCGATGCATATTACTGCCTCTGTATTTATTAACGATGCTGAAGGCGGACTCATTCAGGATTTCGATGATTTCCTAGAGAAGCTAGCTCCTCATAAGCCAATAGATCAGTACAAACATAATAATACCGGAGAAGATAATGGAGATGCTCATTTGAAGAGAACCATCATGGGACGAGAAGTGATAATTGCAGTTACAAATGGGAACCTTGATTTTGGTCCTTGGGAGCAGATCTTTTATGGTGAGTTCGATGGAAAGAGGCCAAAAAGGGTATTAGTAAAGGTAATTGGCGAATAGAGATTATCATAGATATCCCGAATAAGCATATGAGTAGGTCTTAGAAATAAACTTGACAAAATCCTGAGTAACGATAGATGACTTTGCTTAGATTTAGAAGAGTAGTTATTGAAAAGGTAATAACAAAAGTTTAATCCTGAGGGGAAAAAGGCTTTCATCTTTAGTATATAACACAGGGGTGAATTATTATTTGACTAATCTATCTAATAATAGTAATCTATACGTAGAATACATAGTTAAAAAGGATGTTTTCCAAAATCAATTATGATTTATATATGATTTATAGATGATTTTTGCCATTTTTAATCTATTAGGAAAGAATAATCTAAAAGATATTCTTATACTAACACCGCAAATAAAACATGGTTCCAAATTGCCTTAGGATTTAATTATGAAAAAAGGAATATTGCTGTTTTTATTTTCCCTTATAATTCTTTCTATACTAGGGACCACGCATGCCTATCCTCAAAAGAAGATCTTCTCCCTAATTGAGGAGGATAGATCGTTCTGGAATGAATTATTAGATGACAATACTATAAATAATAAGAATCTCTTATACGCGAGCTATATAGCCTATAAAGACAGATTGAATGATCTATCCATTGAAACATTTCAGGAGTGTATAAATAGCAATTCCACAAACAGTATAATAAATGGGATTGCAAATTACTACATCGGTAAAAATTTATTTTTAATTGGTAAATATAGAGAAGCCATAACTCGATTCTCTTATGTAAATAACATCAATCTTGCAAAGTTTAACTATATCAAGTTTGCAGCTCTATTAAACATTGCTATCACATATTATCAATTAAATGACATTGAAAAATGCAGAGAGAATATACAAAAGGTCATAAGTGGTGATATTGATGGAAAATATAAGAGAATAGCCTTAGATATTCTCTCTCAGTTGTAATAAATAACATTTACATTGATTATGAAATACTAAACTTCAACAGATATCACAAATAATCAATATGTCTTAATACTTCTTGAGTTCAAATCCCAAGTATCAACTTTGCGGTAGTAAAATATATTGCAATCCCTCCCATATCCACAAGAGTTGTCAATGCGGGGCTGGAAATTACAACAGGGTCTAACTTTATCTTTGTTGCTATCATGGGTATAACCGCTCCAAAAATTGTGGACCATATCACCTGAATGGACAGAGAAAGCGATACTAGAAAGGCAATGCTTTTAAGGCTAAATTCTGAAACCATGTTCTGGCTACCGGGGAACATTACTACCCTAAGGTATGTTAATAAACCCAGACATATGCAAAGCATTGTGCTTATAAGGAATTCCTTCCTTATCACTTTAACAATATCCCCTGGATATAACTTATTCAATGCCATAGCTCTAATAACAACTGTAGCAGACTGAGAACCTGTATTACCCCCTGCTGAGGTTAAAAGCGGCATATAAAATGCCAGGATTATTAGCCTTTCAAGAGTACCCTGGAAACTCCGAAGTATGCTGGCAGTTAATAGTCCAATAAAACCCAGAATAATAACC
>JAXHTS010000027.1 GCA_034190085.1 Spirochaetota bacterium | reverse complement strand
CGTTTGCCTCTGCATCAAAAACTGTAGTGATATTATTTGATAATGAGCGGACTAGCTTGTATTGAAGCAGGGATTGTGCAGTCTCAAGATCAGAGGCCTTTGTCCAGTTGACTGTGAGAGAAGTTGAGAAAATATCAGTAAAGGTGATGACTCCGCTGAAGCCTGGCGTAGGATATTCTGGCACATAGTTATCCCCTGCACAGTCGTTTATGTTATCCCTCTCAATCTGGAAATAGCATGTTGTGATTATACATGCCATCGCAAGCAAAACTAGAGTTATGATATTTCTTGATTTTTTCATTTGAGATATTCTCCTTGTTTGGATTGCTTGATCTTTATCACTTATTCATCATTGTTTGATTATTACTCATTTCGTAATAGAGCAAGTATCTGTCAATAATTCGTAAAACTACTTATACACCTCAAAAATATAAGCAGCTCCCTGATCATTGTTTGGTTCAATATCAACCGTCATAGCGCCTACGACAATAGTAAAAGAAAGATCACTAGATGCTATAGATAACCTATGACCAAAATAATCATCTTGTTCGCTGTCAGCGCCAAAAGCAGTTATTTTTGCATTTTCAGTGGCATCTTCCCAACCAGAATTTGTCTTGAGAAATATATAAGCAGAACCTGTATTATTATTTGAGGAAGTTGGTGCGCCAATAACAACACCAGATCCATCAGACAGTATGGATGTGCTGGAGCCAAAGCGATCATTTATTCCTGCATCAGAGGCGGTTAGTTTTGCTGATTCTATATCACCTGTTGAACCGTTCCATGTAATCCATGATCCCCATCCCCCTGATGGTTCTTCAAATATATATGCAGAGCCCACATCAGTTTGTCCGGCAAGATCATCATCAAGATACGCACCTGCCACAACTGTAGATCCGTCATCTGATACGGATACACTATATCCAAGTTTATCTCCTTGAGGATATACACCGCTCTCACTATCAGAGGCAGTTAATTTTGCTGATTCTCTATCTCCTGTTGTTCCATTCCAGGTAGTCCATGATGCCCATCCCCCTGATGGTTCTTCAAATATATATGCAGAACCCTGAGAAGTCTTACCATCTACAATAGCCATAGGAGCTCCTGCGGAAATAATTTCACCATCAGAAGATATTGACACTGTCCATCCAAAACGACTGCCTGATGCTCCTATGACACCATCAGAGGAGTAGAGTCTTGCTGATTCCTTATCTCCAGATGTTCCATTCCAGGTAGTCCATGCTACCCAACCAGCAGAGGGTCTTTCAAAGACATATATTGGTCTTTTAGTACTTGTTTGCTCCATAATGCCGATTACAATTGTTGAACCGTCAGATGATATTGAAAGACCAGTATAGGCAAACCGATCGCCAATTTCACCATCAGACGGGATGAGCTTGGCTGCATAGCCAGTAACATCCCCCCAGCCTCCTTCTGGTTTTACGAAAACATATGCTGAGCCATGATCATCTTTTCCTTCAACATCATCACCATTAGCTCCCACAACAATTGTAGAGCCATCACTTGATATCTCACATGCTCCAAACCAATCATCAGCTTCACCATCTGAAGCAATAAGCCTTTTTACTTCCTCTGGTATTGGATTCAGTATCAGAAAGGAGCTTGTATATGCAGACGTATTGCCATACTCATCCTTTACCAGTATGTTGAAATAATATTCCATGCCCATAGTCAATCCAGTTACATTAATTGAAGTTGTATCCGCTGTCCAGTCCATCACTAGTGTGCCGTTTGCCTCTGCATCAGAAACTGTAGTGATATTATTTGATAATGAGCGGACTAGCTTGTATTGAAGCAGGGATTGTGCAGTCTCAAGATCAGAGGCCTTTGTCCAGTTGACTGTGAGAGAAGTTGAAAAAATATCAGTAAAGGTGATGACTCCGCTGAAGCCTGGTGTGGGATATTCTGGCACATAGTTATCCCCTGCCCAGTCGTTTATGTTATCCCTCTCCATCTGGAAATAGCATGTTGTGATTATACATGCCATCGCAAGTAAAGCTCCAATTAAGATATACCTTGATTTTTTCATTGCGATATTCTCCTTGTTTTGATTGTGTTGTTATAAGTTGTAAAGATGTTGAAGCAGAGAAACAGTACCCTGCTTTATTTACACATTCATTCTAGTAAATCTGATTAACATAGTTAGATGTTTATACTTCTGAAATCTAACTTTCGCCCCTCCCTTGATGGGAGGGGATGGGGAAGGGTGATTAAGAGCAATATTTTGATATCTCTAATAAAACACCCTCAATATTTTTAAATACCTCATTATTCCAAAATCTTAATACTCTAAATCCTTGAGATTCAAGCCATCTATCTCTTTCATTATCTTTATCCTTTTCAACAAGATGATGTCCGCCATCTAATTCAATTACTATCCTCTTGCTGAAACATACAAAATCGACAATATATCTTCCAATAGGTTGTTGTCTTCTGAATTTCAAATCATTGAATTGTTTTGCTCTTAAATGCTTCCATACTAATTTTTCAGCTTCTGTTGAATTTTTTCTTAAATCTTTTGCTAATAGTGTTAAATTATTACTCATTTCAACTCACCCCACCCTACCCCCCCCATTTAATGGGGAGGGGATGAAGAAGCTTAAAAAATTAAGTTAAATAATATTATATATGTACAAAATTACTGTGACTAAATTCATCGATTTCTGCCCGACGATGAGATCCCTATAGGTTTTCATCATTCAAATCTCTTCCCCTATGTGCCTCTGTGCCTTTGCAGCTTTGTGCCTTTCTTATACCCCTTAATATCGCAATGATACACCTAAATTTACAGAATGATTGCCAGATGCAGGAATATTCTCAGAGTTTGTAAAAGCAATATCCAGCTTAATCCTGTTTTCTGCGCTATCAACACTCTTATCTGTTTCAAAGTCTGGCTTGGAGAAGAAGAGAACATCCACCCAGTTGGCAATATATACCAGAGCGGCAAGACTTACTGCGCCTGCTGCCAAGTATCCTGCTTTTTCAGCATCGTCATACTTTTTATCGAATGTGTCCTTTGAGGCGCCTCTGGACAGATCATCGTAATCGCTCTGTTTGGAGCTGTAATTCATCAATCCATATACAGCAAAACCGACTGTTGCGACAAATCCTCCCATAAATGCGTATCCTTTAGTATCCTGGCCCACGAAAAGCTGTCCCCAGCCGGGCACGCTGGATCTTGCATAATAACCAAGGGGAGTTATTGGAGTGATTATCTCTTTGTCACCAGATACAATCCTCCTGGCAAGGTCCTTTGCAAGGACTGATGCGGCATCAGCAACATCGTCCAGAGACCCGCTCTCCTGTTTTGCTGAAAAGAGCGATGCTCCTGATTCAACATTGATATATCTTGCTGTAATTATTATTGACTTGCCTATTGAATTAACCTCGCCAACAACGATTCTTCTTGCTGATAAGATCTTTCCAAATTCAACTGCGCAGTCAGCATCAGTACACCCTGTCATCTGCAGAGCCTGTTCATCCAAAATAGCCTTCATCTGCGATCTCTCAACAACAGTAAAGTTGCCGATGTTCACGAATTCTGATCTGATTATATTTGAAACAGCGAAGGATATCCTATTGTCAACACCCTTAGCAGTCAAATCAAGAACAGCCACAGTTAGCTTCTCTGCTGAATACAATGGAAGCGAGATGATAAATGAAATCATCATTAATAATGCAAATATAATTTTCTTCATGTTACCCCCTGAATAACGCCCTAAATTTTAGACAATTTATGTATTTATTGATCCTGATGTAAATAACTAAATTTAGAAATAAAAAATTCCTCATGAAACTTCTATATGCATAAATTTTTCTTGACATTACAACTACAGTGATTTATATTTAACGATTTTTCATTATATCCAATATGATATAATCATTACAAATAAAACATAATTTAAAAACAAAGGGCTCGATGTTAGTGTTACCTATCATGAGCATAATCAAGAGTGGTTATGCGCAAGGATAACCGATTGAGCGAGGCAGATTAATAAATAGTTGATAACATAAATAATTAAGACCTCCAATCATGGATTATTGCTTTATGCCCATCTTGGAGGCTGGGGATTGGGATTATTGAAAATTGAAATCAGATTCCAAGCTATTTTATTAGTTTAGGTTGATCCTGTTCGATTCTCCCAATCCATAAAATTTAAAATATTTTATGGGGGTTGAAATGAATAAATCAATAAATGAAAATTTAGCATATAGTACTTTGATTTGGAAATTGTTATTAATTATTATAGTTATCTCCTTTTTCATGATATTTGGATGTAATAATGTCAATCCATCTAATCCCACACCTATACCACCCACAAATCTCCAGGTATCGGTAATCTCCTGTAGCCAGATAGATCTGAGTTGGGAGGACAACTCGGACAATGAGGATGGTTTTAAAATCGAGAGGGCGCCGGATTATAACGGCACTCCAGGTGGCTATGGGGAGATCGCTGGAGTTGCCAGGGACGAAACCTCCTTCAATGACTGTGGCCTGGATGCTGGCACAAGTTATTATTATAGAATTAAAGCCTTTAGCAGTCTTGGTGATTCAGGATATTCTAATGAAGTGAAGGATGCTACTAAGACCCCAGGAAGCGATTTTGACCAACCAACGGATATTGAAAAGAGATATGGCGACACCGATACCAGCATTATACAGAATTTTCCCCCCTTGGATGACATTATCAATAAACCTGCGCCGGATCTACCAGTTTATGGACTATATACATGGTATTCAAGCTGGGGAGATTGGTATCATCGATATGATGATATAAATGATGTTGGCTGGAAATCGGTTCGTGTTGGTGGATTTCATCATGCAATGGATCCTGATACATTAGAGATAGATGATGCACTTGATGAAACAATGGTCGGATTATTAGAAAACGGCAATTATGAACCGATATATACGCTAAAGAGTAAAAAAACAAGGGCAGATTATGGGGATGGCGAGGAACCTGATTTCTTCAATATAGAGGATGATCAAGCTTTTATTGATGGCTATGTAGATGTTCTTGATGTAATGATGAATAGATATGGGCCAGGCGGAACATTTTTTGATGAATATCCAGAATTGCCATACAGACCAATTCTGCATTGGGAGATCTGGAATGAGCCGAATCTTCATTATCTATTAAGCGGGGAATACTGGGATGGCCTTGATAAGGAGGGTAAAGCAGATCTATATGCAAGATTGCTGATTGGAGCTTATAATCATATCAGATCAAATTCTGCTTGGGATGATGTTAAGGTTGTAGCGCCCGGAGTATGTGGAGTGAGTGCAGCAAATGCTGATAATGATGGAGAGGGTTGGAGGAAATCATTTGTTCAGTCAGTGCATGAAAATTTAGTAGAGCATGGTGGCCATGCAAATTACTATGATATTCTTTCTACTCATCCATACACCCATGATGTGGCACCGGATACTGAGCATCTGCTTTCAAGTTACAGCTATTCCCCTCCAAATTCCCATTCAGAGATTAGGGAAAGTATGGAGGATTTTGGAAATGGGGATAAACCTGTCTGGTATACAGAAGTTGGCTGGCATCGTGATGTGGGTCATTATGACGCGGATGAACATGAATCTGTTACAGAAAGATTGCAGGCTGCATATGTATCTAGATTATATTTAATTGCAATGCGGCTAGGTGTTGAAAGGGCACATATCATGTTCGTAAGTGATTCAGATACCTTTAATGGCGGTTTTTTTAATAATGACGATCGTTCATGGTGGGAACAAACTTATGCTGTAAATAATATGATTAACCTTATGCCAAATCCAAAATTAATCGGTGCAGTAAATGATGGAGGTTATGGAGAAAACGATCTTCCTGATTCCTATGGATATTATGCTTATACATTTGATCCTGATACAACTGTTACAGGAGAACCTTCAGTTATTGTTGCATGGAATGTTGAGGGTCCGATTACAGTGGAAATACCCTGCGAATCAGGAGAATATAGAGTCTTTGATATGCTGGGAGGCGATGAGAAGGCAATCACAACCTCATCGCAACTTAGGGTTAATATTGGCCCCTGCCCAATATATATTGTAAGGGTAGAATGATAAAAGGATTTGAAATAGTTGATCGATCCTAACTGGTTCTTCTCAATCAATTAAAGATGAGAGCAGTATAATTTGGATATATTATATTCCCTCTGAATGTTCATCTTCAATAATCCGAAGTTCAACCAGGGGGCTCCTGCTGGTTAATCTGAACACCTGATTGATTACACTATTTTTCATGAGGCAGGGCATCTTATCAACCTCAACACCCTCGTAAAGGAGTATTTCAAGTTCTTCTTTTACACACATGCCTATTATCTCTAGAATATCCTGTTTGTTGTATCCTGAAAATCCCTTTGCCACAACCATGGGGTCCATCTTGAGCTTATTATGTGATAATAACACTGTTATAAAAATGACTCCATCCCTTGCCATCACCTGCCGATCCTTAATAATCCCACTCTCAATGTCTCCAGTCTCTGTTCCATCAACATATATTCTTCGTAAATCCAGCTCCCCAACCTTCTTAAGACCCTTCCCGGAAAGCTCCAAAATATGTCCATTCTCTGCTATGATTATTTTAGAGGGTTTTATCTTAAGTGATTCCGCTATTTTTGCATAGGCCTTAAGATGACGATATTCACCATGAATTGGCATAATGTATTCTGGCTTAGTGAGGGAAATCATCAATTTCAGCTCTTCTTCAAATGCATGTCCAGAAACATGTATATCCTCTCCAGGCTCATAATATACATCCGCTCCCATCCTGAGTATAGAATTTATCACATCATTGACCATCATCTCATTACCGGGTATTACTGAAGCAGAGATTACTACAGTGTCACCCTCACCTATGCGAAAATGTTTATGATTCCCATTTGACATCTTGCTGAGAGCAGACATAGGCTCGCCCTGGGTTCCGGTGCATAACACTACAAGTTTTTTACCTGGAAGGCTGTATGCCTCCTTAATGTCTATAATTAAACCCTCTTTATATGATAAATACCCAAGTTTATAGGCGATTTCAATGTTCTTCTGCATAGATATTCCTGAAAGGATAACCTTTCGATTATACCTATAGGCAGCATTCAATACCTGTTGTATTCGATGTATATTAGAAGCAAAGGAGGCTACAAATATTCTTCCCTTTGAGAGTGAAAATATATCAATCAGTTTTTCACTTAGAATACTCTCAGAACTCGTATGTCCTCTTCTCTCTGAATTAGTGCTATCAGATAAAAGAAGCGACACACCCTTCTCACCATATTTTGCAAATTGATAAATATCTGTGACCAATCCGTCCACTGGGGAATAGTCTATCTTGAAATCCCCCGAATGGATTATTACTCCAATGTCCGTCTCAATTGCCAATCCCACACAATCTGCTATGGAATGATTTACCCTGATAAACTCTATTAAGAAGTTGCCAATACTGATACGGTCGCGTGGAGAAATTTCAATAAGTGTAGGCTCATCCTTAGGGGGTCTCTCCTCCAATCTGCTCATGACAAGGCCAAGTGTAAGCTTTGTAGCATATATTGGAACACAAATCTCCTGTAGCAAAAATGGAATTGCCCCAATATGATCCTCATGTCCATGGGTTATAACTATTCCTTTAACCCTATGCCTATTTTCTTTTACATATGAAAAATCAGGTATTAAAAAATCGATACCAGGAATATCATCCCTTGAAAACATTATCCCTGCATCCACAATGAGTATATCATCCATATACTCAAAAACTGTCATGTTATTACCAATAGCCCCCAAACCACCGAGAGGGATTATCCTTATGCTCTTATTATTCCCTTGTTTCATATTCCAGTGTGTCCGAATCCTCCTTCATCCCTTTCTGTTATGCTGATTTGGTCTACCTCAATAAAATTTCCTCTATAAAATCGCGAAAAGACCATCTGCGCGATTCTCATGCCATCCTCCACAACGAAAAAAGTTTTGCCAAAATTAGCAATAATTAATTTTACTTCACCCCTATAATCAGAATCGATTGTCCCAGGTGTATTCAATAGAGTTATGCCATGCTTCAACGCCAGACCACTCCTCGGTCGAACCTGCGCCTCATAGCCTTCTGGAAGTTCAATATATATACCGGTTGGGATTAGAGCAATCTTGCCTGGAGCTATGCTAATAGGGGATTTGAGAGATGCAAAAATATCAGCTCCTGAAGAACCTCTGCTCTTATATTCAGGCATCCTGGCCGAAGGGGTGAGTCGAATTTTAACATGAATCATAACATATAGTAATGGAGGGTATCAATCCTACATGTTCAATTTATATACTATCAAGCCTATATGTCAATGATTATTATTTATCACTATACAGCTATACCTATATATCTTTGCAAATTTAAGGATTGTAGTATATAATTTCATATAATAGACAAGAAGTATTATCCTGTCTTTATAAAATTATTGACTAATAATTCTAAGGGATAACAAATCAGTAAGAGTATCATACTTAGGATAGTAGTATACAAATACGCTATGTCATCGATTAACATTGAGAAAGGAATAATTGGCCTCATCGCTGATAGTCACAGCAAGTACTCGCTAATGACCAGGGCAATAGATATCCTTTTAGACTTGGGGGCAGAGGAACTCATTCATCTGGGTGATATCTGTGATTCACTTATGCCAGAAAAGATGGATACCGCTGTAGAGATCCTCAATAAATATAAAATCAAAGCGGTTAAGGGGAATAATGAGTGCTCTATAATATCCGAATATCTGGTAAATCACCCTAATACTCATGAAGATTCTAGTATATCATTCTTAAAAAAATTACCCTACACTATTACCCTGAGTAATATCTGTTTTACACACTCTACCCCTCAAGACTGGCCAGCAGCGACACGTCAACCAATTGCCAACTACCTTCCCATTATAAAAGGCAATAATCCCCCATTCAATATCATTTTCAGGGGACACTCGCATAAAACGTCGGTGATTGAGATAAAGAATGATTCTATAAAAAATTTAGTATTAGAACCCTCCCAAAGGATTCAACTCCAAGAGGATAGGATTTATGTAATTACTGTTGGCGCAGTGGAGGATGGAATCTGCGCATTATATAATAATGAAAATAATGAATTATGTTTTATCAATTTTCTTGTTTAATCCATCCACACTTTAACCATCGAGCAACTAGTTGAATGGGTAAAATCTCATTTAATGCAAATTTAGTTAATTTGCATGATCAAATACCTAGAAGGATTTTTGTTCCCTTTCAGATCTTACCCCTTTTTAAAAATTTTAATAATTAAGATTGATTTTAATGTAATAGGATCTCACTTTGTAGCATAATTACCAGATAGGATATTCCACCCATCCCTTATCCACCATGATGAATGGAATTTGCTCAATTTCAATTCTGTATAATTAATAAAATCTTTTAGCAATGAAACTTGACAAGGGTAATCGATTTGGGAATATTTCCATAATATGATGATATCTAAATCCTTTCACAACTACTTCGGAGGAGCCCTGAATGAAAATCATTAACCTATTACCGTATACCATTATTATAGCGCTGATCACAATACAGGTAAATGCACAGGAGGAGGGAATAAAACGGTTCACCTTTGGGAATAATCAATGGATTTCACTCCACTTCCTCTTACAGGCACAGGGCAAATTTACAGAGGTTTATCAGGAAGGATTAGAGACCCCCAGCGATAGCTCTCTGGAGAAGAGTTTTTTCTTGAGACGATCACGGATCATCCTAAATGGAGAGATTACAAAAAATGTTGCCTTCTTTATGGAAACTAATGATATAAATGCTGGTAAAAACAGTGATGATATATATGAGAATTCAGATGATGGGTCCAATAATCTATTCACTCAGAGCGCATTTATAAACTATAGGATCAGCGATGGGCTGCAGATTGACCTTGGGCTTATGCTTTTACCCTTTATGCATCACAACAGGCAGTCCGAGGTTAGCCCACTGGGTATTGACTTAATTTCAGCAGTAGTCCCCCTCAATGGCTACTCTAGTGTTTGGCGAGACACAGGGCTTGAGATAAGGGGTTTATTGTTTGAAAACCCCATAGGCAAAAAGGGATTCATAGATTATAGAATAGGTGTATGGCAGGGGAAGTCAAAGGAATTGATAGAAGTGACAGATGATACAGGCATCGTGGTTGATGAATATAATAAAAACCCAGACGATCATCTCAGGTATACTGGAAGGGTGCAATTTAATTTGATGGATCCGGAGACAGGTTTCTTCTATAGCGGAAATTATCTTGGGAAGAGAAAAATATTCTCTTTTGGATTCGGCCTGGATTCACAACAAGATGTTTGTAGACATGATAATAGACTGAAAAATTATTTAGCCTGGACGGTTGATCTCACAATAGACTATGGAGCAAGGGATAGTAGTATTTTCACACTCCAGGCAGCCTATGTGAAAGTTAAAAACAATCCTGTTATGAGTGATTATCGCCTCTTTTCATCATCAGAAAGTGAAATATATGATCGTGGTTTTATCAATCAGGAAATATACCTAATCCAGACAGGACTTATCATAGCAAAAGGAATTCAACCGGTAATAAAATACTATAGGAAGGTTGAGGAGAGAGCTATAATACAGAATAATAAGATCCAAGACCGAGAATCTTCTCATATTATAGGAGGGATCAACTACTTTTTAAATGGACATAACACAAATATCAAGAGTGAATTTGCATATCCCATGGGCGATCACAATAAGGGTTCGGGCAATAAATATGGATTAATTCAGTTACAGATCTTTATTTAGGATCGGTATTTAATCAAATCTCAACAAATAGGATAACGGGTTATGAGTTGTTTTTTTCAAACAGCAGGCATCTTCACTTTCCTCTTTTATACCTCAATTATATGTTATGGAATCTCCAATTCGGAAAAGAGAAGGGTTGATACAAATAAAAAAAAGCTGATTCAACAATCAAATAATGAAAAGGGGATAAAGCAAAATAATATAGAGGATGATCATATCTATGGGAAAAAAGCAATAGCAATAAAGGAAGACAAAGTGGCAGAAGAAGATGAGAGTGAATACATTATTACAGATATGGATTCAAATCTCCTTTTTGAGTATGAGAAAAATAAAAGCTATGCAACAATTAAAAAACACCTTTTGAATAATAAATATAATGTTATTGAAGGCATACTTCAGAATTTTTCAAAAAAATATCCCAAGGCAAAGGATAGAGAATATTATTACTACTGGGCTGTGGTGTATGAGAGCAAGGGTGAATATCTCATTGCAATTGAGCACTATTTAAAGGCGATTGAATTATATCCAGCCTATTCTAAAGCCAGAAACAACCTGGGAAGCCTGTACTGCAGGCTGCATAAATATCATCTTGCAAAAGAACATTTAATTAAGGCCCTGAATGCAAATCCATATAATCCATTTATTCACTACAATTTAGGCAATTTATACTATAAGACAGAAGAATATGACCTGTCAATCACCTATATGCTGAATTCTATTAAGTACAAGGCAAACTTTGGCAGCGCATATCACAAACTCGGTATTATCATGTATAAACAGAATAAATATTCTCAAGCTATTGATTACCTAAAACAATCACTCATATTTAATCAAAACTCTCATTCAACTTACTTCTTTATCGGACTTTCCTATTTAGAGATGAAAAAGATGAGCCTAGCCACTAAAAATCTGAAGAAAGCGCTGATGATAAAAAACAATTTTTTCGAAGCAGCTACTCAATTGGGCAGGATATATCAATCACATGGTGAGTATGAAAATGCCCTCTCATTTTATCAGAAAGCTGAATTGAAAAATCCCGAGAACACAGACCTAAAAATATGGATATCCCAGTGCTTAAAGGAACTGAGAAGATATAACGAGGCGATTGATACAATCAAGAAGCTTATTAAGGATGATCCGAACAATGAGACCCTGAAGAAATATCTACGCAGCATTGAGAAGAGAAAGTTAGCTGATATTCGATATGAAACAGATGATTATTACAAATATTAGGTGATAAAAATCAGTTGGATCATCATTTAGGAAGCATATTAGCCCTCTTTTATCTGTTTACGATATAGCTTCCTCATATTATAAAAAAAATCAAGATACTCATGTTTCCTATAATCAGGGTATGTCCATTCCCAGGGTTGAAAATTTTTCCCAACATATTTATACTCATTTTCTAGATAGACCCCCCTTCCGATATACACCCTATGAAAGAAATCTTTACAAGTTGCAAGATAGACATTTGAAAGCGTCAGATAGCCAGGATCAATATTGACCCTTCTCTTCTCATTCCCGGATATCTTCTTTTCGAGCTTATTGGCCAAAAGCTTTATTACAACAATATCTTCCCTCTTAAACAGCCTGTGAAATGAAAAGAACACCTTGAACAGATTTGAGCCCATATATGAATAATATTCAGTATGTGAAAATGGTATTTTCTTGGTTTTATAATCGATCTTACCAAATTTTTTCTCAATGATCCTCTCGGCTTGATTCAAAACATCATCTGAGTTTGCAATAACACCAATAAATAGTTTTGCCTTTATGGGTATAACAGGTTTAGCCATCTTCTTTCCCAAGATCAATCTATTTGAATAGAACATCATTATTACAAAATGTTCCTTTTGTCAATTTAGATAATGATTCTACACTATTATAACTAAAACATCTGAGATTCATTGCTCAGTTAATCCGGCAGCAACATGACTTCAATCATCAATTAGTATTTCCTTGCAATATTTTCAATTCTTCACTATTATAATTCTATTGAAGGACATTCTTATACCTATACCGTGAGAACAAGTGATTCTTCCATCCTCCTCCAAGGTGAAGGATTGAGGAGAACTATTAACATTTCAGGATTATTGAGAATTAACTGAAATGATTGCATCTTCTCAATAATTAACATAAATGCTAAAATTGCGCCACCAGCGAGTAGAGTATTTTTGAGAAGTAATAAAAAATTTATATTTTCAACAATTTTTATTGACAAAGAAAGGCCAAATCTATTTTAATAACCTCCATTCAACAGAGTCATTTATGCTCCGGTGACTATAGAGAAGGGGAAACACCTGTTCCCATTCCGAACACAGAAGTTAAGCCCTTCATCGCCGATGGTACTGCACTGGTAACGGTGTGGGAGAGTAGGGCGTTGCCGGGGTTGCTATCATTCACATTTATATTAGTGGTCATATAAAAGAGGGATGTCCGATAGAATTACTTCTATGAAGACATCCTTTTTTTATCTCACCATTTCCTTATGGCTCAAACAAGTAAAAAATTAACCAAAAAAAATGAAGCGAGTTCCCTTTGGAAACGCTACGATTCAACCTCATGATGGGGATTATGGTACTCTTTAAGGGATTACAATGAGATTAAGTAATATTTGGGAAAGGGATTGATATTATTATTCCTTATTAAATTAAAAATATATTTGCTACTATTTATATAATACTTTACGATTGTGCTATAACATTAGTTGGGTAACAACCCTATACAATTTTTCTTTTATAAATAATTTAGCAAATTATTAACAGCAGGCCCTGGAGATTTAAACAGATAATCGAGGATAACAATCTATGGATAAAAATCGAAAAATCATCTTATCAATATTAACATTGGTCGCCCTCTCTTCAATCCTCGCAATTATTGATATTGGTCTCAACATGGACAAGACCAAACAGGAGTTATTCACCATATCAACTCCAGAAACAGGACCCGGTGTTGGAATAATAAGGATATATGGACCCATCCGATTAGCAAATGACAGAGGTCACCTACTGGGGATGGACTCTGGAGCAGATAGCATTGTTAAGAGGTTGGATGATTTTGGGAAGGATAACAATATTAAGGCCATAGTGGTTCGAATAAATTCTCCTGGAGGCACCGTTGGTGCAACTCAGGAGATATATCAAAAATTGATAAAACTCAAACAGAAGAATATTATTCTTATTGCATCAATAGGCGATGTGGCAGCTTCGGGTGGTTACTATATCGCTTCAGCCTGCAACCATATATTAGCTAATTATGGATCAATTACAGGTTCCATAGGTGTTATTGCTGTTTCTCCAAATCTAAAGGAGCTTTTTCATAAAATAGGCATAAAAATGAACGTTATTAAGAGTGGGAAATACAAGGATTTGCTCTCATTATATAGAGACATCAGTGAGGAAGAGAAGGATATTATTCAAAGAATGATTGACTCTTCCTACAATAGGTTCTTGAAGGATGTCTCCTTAGGGAGGAACATGCCTATTTCTGATATCAAGCCCTTTGCTGACGGAAGGGTAATGGATGGGGAGCGCGCTGTCAAGCACAACCTCGTTGACTCAATAGGCAACCTTGAGGATGCAATAAATAAGGCAAGAGAAATGGCAAAACTACCACAAGATTCTGCTGTATATGATGAAGTAAGGACCCCACTGGAGCGTATAATAATGTCGATTGAAAAAAAATTCACAAGGGATATCAATTTGCAGGATAGGATAATCAATAATGAGTATTCATTACTAGAGTATCGTTACGTGCCATGATGGATTATATTAAATCACTAATATGGGTCGACTATTTTTACTATACACTGGTAGAACCGAGAAGGCTTATAAATATCATTACTAAGGAGGAGAAAAAGACACTCCCTCTCAGCATCTCGGTTGTGGCTGCTGTTTCAATCATAGAAATAATTACTATTTCACTTCTTGGGAAAGAGGATCTATTCTTTTATTATAAGATTACCTATGGATGGATTCTCGCCTTTTTTATTCTATCTTTAATAATTGCTATTACAGCTTCTTTAGTTGACCTAGCTTGTCAGATTCGGGGTTATAATGGCAATGCAAAGAATATTATCAATGTAATAATATTTTCTCTATTCCCAAGAATTTTTCTCCTGCCTATAGTCATCATTTTCAAGGTGCTGCATTTTGCGCCAATCTTCTTTTATTTATTCTCTTCGATCCTAGTCTTCATTTGGCAAGCCCTTATTATTATTCAGGGCATCTCAGAGATTCATCGAATCAGCTTTGCCGAATCTGTGATGATTTTCCTCTCCCCGATTATTTTTATTAGCGCCATCCTCTTTTTTTCTCTATTCCTTATAATAATCAATATTTCTGGCTACATAAGTCTACTTTAGAGATAATATTTCAATTTCTACCTATATCGAAAGATCTATCTCTCAATTTTTCAACTATATAGATTAGAATTAGGATAAGGCATCCAGACAGACTATTTAGGCAAACATCCCTAATGTCATAAAACCTATCTGGTAGATAATATTGAATGATCTCATCCACCCATCCAATAATAGTAAGAATTATAAATGACACTGGATAGATCAATCGTGAACTCAACTGCTCTGTCAGGGAATTATAAATAAGATAGGAAAGAATTCCATATTCAACAAAGTGTAGCTTTTCCACAATAATATCATACCTTTGAATTATCAGCACATAGATTGTAAAAAACAACAAAATAGTAATTATATTTATTAGTTTATATCCAATGTATCTGAAAATCAGGTAACAGCAGATAACAATAAATACTGCTATGAGTATATAAATGGAATGCTTTAGTAGATTATGGGTTCGTAAGTATTCTGATATCAACCTAGCGAAGGGAAGGGTTAGGTAAATAATTGCTGTAAAGACTATTACATATACAAACCTCCTATACTTCACCTCAGTAAAAACATTTCTCCTTTCCATAGGATTTGTTTTTTATTGGGAATACAGATAATATCAAAAGAGGTCTAACTATATCTATATCGCTTTTACTATCTTTCCAGATCGAATACATCTAGTACAAACATGCTTTCGAAGTGCTCGTCCATTCTCCAGCACCCTGATCCTTTTAACATTAGGTCGCCAGATTTTCCTTGTTTTTCTATTTGAATGGCTAACATTATTGCCAAATTGAACGGATTTACCACAGATTTCACACTTGGACATGAGTTTCTCCTATTGTTTCAATTAATAATGGACAATATTCAATTCTTCAATAAAATTAATTATCCTTATATTATCTTAATGTCAGACAATATTGATTTTGATTTTATAAAAAAATTTATTATCGGTTGAAAAAATGCAACTAATTAATTTCCATCTTTCCATTTTTATCACTAACTTGGTAAAGTCATAAATTTTCATGGTCTATTCTGGCGCAGACATATGTTATTATCAATCAATTTTCAATTGAGCATATTAAATAATAATTTCATCTCAGTCAACCACCATCACCCAATGGAGATGACCTTGAAATTAAAGAGATGATGTAACATCCAATGAATGTAATAGGAGGAATACTTAAGGGCAAGAATATCCCCTTTAATAATAAAAGGTTCAATAATGCTGAATGTACTCCTCAAATAATCAAAGGAGCCCTGTTCTCTAGTCTGGGGGAAGACTTGCAAGGGAAATCATTACTTGATCTCTATGCATGCTCTGGTCAGATTGGAATTGAGGCACTCAGCAGAAACGCCAAATTAGTTGTTTTCAATGAGATTGATTTAAAAAGGTTTCGCTTCACACAATCTCTAATTAATGAATGGGGGCTTAATAAAAGATCGATCATATTTCATTTTCATGCATTAAGATGTTTAAGATACCTAGATCACAATAATTTTTTATTTGATTACATCTTCATCGATCCTCCATACGAGAAGCAATCAAGAGAGGTTAAAATATATAAAGAGATACTTGAAGAATTGGGGAAACGCTTTGTTCTAAATAGAGATGGAGTAATTATCATACAGCATTACTATAGAAATCATTTTCAAAGACAAATTGGAGGGTTTTCCCTCATTTCAACGAAAAGATATGCAAACAACTCACTTTCTTATTTTAAAAGAGTCACATAGCATTCTATCACCATATTCAATCACTCTAAATGTTTTGTTATCCCCCTCCCCTTTAGGTGAAGAGTACAATATTCATACAAGTGGCAAGTATACCCAGAAGGGAATAAAAAAAAATTTATTCCTAAAAAATTGCCCACTTATCAATATTTATATCGCAGGGATTAGAAAAATTATGCAGTTATACTATATGATTGATAAGAATAGAGTATGTTCTTCAGATGTTTACAGCGATGAAAAGGAAGAATAAGAGAATTGCCAACCAGTTCCTTGATACCTTACCAAACTGGATCATTTTCAATTAAGATACCCGCCTCTCTACCATCAATTGGATGTGAAAAGAAATAACCCTGTCCATAGTCACAATTCATCTCCCTTAATTGCACCAACTGCTCTGTGGTCTCTATTCCCTCGGCTACTACTTCCATGCCTAGATTATGAGCCATGTTCACAATCGTCCTAACAATCTCTAAATCTCCCCCATTTTTATTCATGCGAGTGATAAAGGAATGATCAATCTTTAATATATTGATCGGAAAACTATGCAGATAACCAAGGGATGAATATCCTGTCCCAAAATCATCAATCGCCAATCTCACATTCATATTTCTCAGTTGCTTAAGCATTGATGCAGTAGCCTGATAGTCCTTCATTATAACGCTTTCTGTTATTTCTAGTGTTAAACGGTGTTTATTGATACCTGTATCATGAAGAATCTTCTTCACCTGATCGAGTAAATTAGGTTGTGAAAACTGTTTTGCTGATATATTTACTGTAATATAGAATGTCTGTTTTCCTGGAAACCTCCCCTGCCATTCCACCATTTGCCTAGAAGCCTCTTCCAGAACCCACTGGCCAATAGGTACAATGAGTTCAGTTTCCTCCAAGACTGGAATAAATCTATCTGGTAAGGTCAAGCCATCCCTGGGATGGTCCCATCGCAAAAGCGACTCAAAGCCGGATATTTTACCGCTTCGCAATGAAACAACGGGTTGATAATAAATCAAAAACTCTCTACGTTCGATTGCACGACGAAGGTCAGTCTCCAATTGCAAAAGATTAGTGACCTGCCTATGCATTTCTTTGTCAAAAGCCTCATATCGAGCTCTACCAAGAGCCTTTGCGCGGTACATAGCTGTCTCAGCATCACGAAGCATCTCTTCCGGATATTGATAATCCGGAGTACTCACAGCTATTCCAATACTGGCTGTAGTAAATATCTCCTGCTCATTGATGTTTAATGGATTTGATAGTATATTCTGGATTCGTTCAATAACATGAATTACACCAGCATTATCCTTAATGTCCTCTAAAAGGATTGCGAATTCATCACCCCCCAATCTTGCGATTGTATCCATGGGGCGCAAGGTCTCCTTTAACCATTGAGATATCTCTATTAGTAGTGAATCTCCAATCGAATGTCCAAGGCTATCATTGATAACCTTAAAGCTATCCAAATCGAGAAACAGCACAGCAAATAAATTATCTCTATTCCGTTTTGAAATTTTAATTAAATGTCCAAGTCTGTCCAAAAATAACGCACGGTTTGGCAACCCAGTTAATTCATCGTGAAAGGCATTGTGTAACAATTGCTGTTCAGCCCTCTTACGCTCGGTGATATCCACCATAATCCCTCTTATGCCTATCAAATTACCTTCAATATCAGGAATAGAATTAACATGTAAGATAGTCGGAAAACCCCTGCCATCTTTTCGAAGCGCAGTATATTCAACTAACTCTAACACCCCTCCACTTAATACTTTAGCTATATCTGCCGCTGCCCTGTCTCGATCTTGAGGGGAGATTGTATGCATGCAATTTAATCCATCCTCAATATCCTTTTGAGAATAACCAAATGTATCTAATGCAGCTTGATTTGCATAAGTGACATTCCCAAGTGCATCTACTTCGAAGATTATATCAGGCAATGATTCCACAAGATCGATATATCTCCTCTGGCTAATACTCAAGGCCTTTTCCATACGTTTACGCTCTGTAATATCTGTATTTGCGAAAACACAACCTATAACCTTCCCCTCATATTCATGCAGAGGATATAATCGCGAAACCATAAAGCGCTCTGTCCCATCCTTACACCTAAAGGTTATATCTATGTCATTCAGGGCGTACCCCTTAAACACCTGTCTCACCTTTTCTTTTAAAATAAAAAGATCCCCTTCATTCTCCAATAGCTGATGATAACTATTACCAACAATATCTGTTCCATATTGAAGCTTGGTCTCGCATGCCCTATTCCAAATCTGTATAATTCCATCACTATTGATTGAAAAAATTGGATTGGGGGAGTCTTCAATAGCCCGTCTATACCGTTCCTCGCTCTCCCGAAGCGCTTGCTCCATAAGCTTCATCTCAGAAATATCTATTCCTACCCCAATAACATGGGGTATGTTGTCGATAATAGTCCGAATTCCTGTATAATAGAAGGGCACCCTATTACCTTTTTTTGATGTAGCATATAATTCATTGCTGAATTCACCAGTATCGAGAACCATCTTAATGATATCATCAATATCCCTTCGTTCGTTCCCTGTAAAGAAATCCATAACATTCATATTTGCAATCTCAGTACTTGAATACCCTGATATCTTCTCAGCATTTTTATTCCATCGTATGAATTTTCCATCCTCACTGAAGAGATAGAAGACTCCAGGTAAACTGTTTATTAATGATTCAGAAAGCATTTTCTCTTTTAATAGTGCCTTCATCGCCAGCTTGCGCTCATTTATCTCTCCCTTCAACTGTTCATTGGCCTTCTGAAGTTCATAGGTTCGTTCTAAAACCCTTTGTTCTAACTCATCATGAGCCTTTCGCAATGCTTCCTCAGCTCGCTTTCGTTCAGTAATATCTCTATGTACTGCAATAATCTCCCTGGGTATTCCATCCTCATCCCTTAGGAGTGAGAGATTAATACTTACCTCAATCTCATCCCTATTTTTATTTATAATAGAATAATCTGATGCCTTAACGGATTCACCAGAGAGGAGTTTATTAATATCTCTATTAAACTTTGGCCATTCTTTTTCAGGGATAAACTCTAACGGCGTTTTACCTACTAACTCATCCCTCATATAGCCTGTTTGTTTTGTTGTGCCTCTATTGATTTCAAGAATTTTCCCCTGCATATCACTGATAGTAATCCCATCAATCATCATTTCCACAACTGTTGCAGCCTTTTTTAACTCCTTCTCAACCCTCTTAAACTCTGTGACATCACGGGAAACAAATATTATGGAGGATGGCTTTCCAAACTCATCAAAGGTTAAATCTACAGTGCTTACTATATCCCTCCATTCTCCTGATTTTGCACTATAACGGTAATTAAAATTCATCGTTGTAGGTTTATTCAATGAGAATATCTCTTCACTCCTCAAAGCTGAATATTCAATTAAGAGCGATGACATCCACTCTATATCATCTGGATGTATAAAATCAAAACCACTCTTTCCCAATAAATCTTCAGGTACATAACCAAGTTGCATGTGAGCTGGGCTTACATATGTATATATCCCATCCATACCAACTACAGATATAAAATCACTTGTATTCTCACTTATAAGCCTATATATTCTTTCGCTCTCATTCAGTGAATCAGCTTTTTGCTTAACTGCAGCGTCCTTCAATTCAGCGATCTGAAGACGCATCCCCCTCAACTCATCTATGAGTTGTGCTTTACTCTTATATTCATCTCTCTCATTGAGTAGTTCTGAATTGATATGACTCTCATTTAAAGATTTCATCTTTTTCATATACTGTCATCAATTGAGAATAGATATCATCATTAATAACATTAATAATTTTTGTTATTAATTGATACTTCACAAAATCAAGGATATTGAAGGTAAATTCAACATACTAATAAAAATGTATATACTCTAATTAAGAAAGTCAAATTCAATTTAGAAAAAATCTATTTGAATATTGTAACAAAATTCAGATATTGGAGCATAGTGAAGGATATTGATATATATTTTGAAACAATCAGATATGATGATTTTATTAATTCAAATCAATGCAATAGTCGGTTGATCATGGAGTTTATTATATCATGTCAATGATTTAGTATAATTCGATTATTAGGGTAATATTGTGGAGTTCTGTTGATTCGATAAAGAAGTGGAAGCATTATATAATTAAGCAAGAAAGTCTCTGTCCCAATCCTTCCATACCGGATCAAATCCCATTTGCTTAATCATGGTCGCTACTGTATCCGGGGATCGTGTGTCCATTATCTCGAATTGCTCATCAGCTATTCCAGCATGAGAATAACCCCCAGGCTCAGTCTTCGATCCGGCACTCATCATTGTAATCCCCAAGGGTAAGATGTTATCCCTCAATAAGGGAAGTTCTCTTGTGGATAATACAAGCCCAACATCAGGGTTAAGAATTCTCATTGCGCATATTAGATGCACCAAATCCCTATCACTTACAGGTTTAGGCGCTTTATAACCAACATGCGCGTCGCGCAATCTCGGGAAGGATATCTGAATGAGACTCCTCCAGCACTTTTTCATCAGATAATAGGCATGAAGAGCGAGGAAAAATCCCTCAACCCGCCAATCGGAGATTCCAAGCAATACACCTATTCCTATTCTCCTGAATCCTGCAGATCCACCCCTCTCAGGCGCATTCAATCTCCAGTTAAAGTCCTTCTTCTGCCCGGATAGGTGTACCCTTCCATATGCCTCCCGATCATAGGTCTCTTGATATATCGCCAACCCATCAACACCAGACCCTATCATCAACTTGTATTCATCCTCCTTCATCGGGTATACCTCTATTGAAATAGAAGCAAATTTACTATGAAGTCTCTTCCCTATTTCTGATAACATACTCACAGGGACAACCCCTCTATGCTCACCACTAACAAGAAGAATATGCCTAAATCCTTTCCTGAAAAGAATCTCACTCTCTTCTTCAATCATATCATAGGATAATGTAATCCTCTTGATTTTATGCCTCATATTAAATCCACAATAGATGCAGGAATTAGTACATTCATTAGAAATATAGAGCGGTGCATAGAGTTGAATAGTATTTCCGAATCTCATCCTTGTAATATTACTGGAAACTTTAGCAAGTTCTTCTAAATAGGAATCTGCTGATGGAGATAATATGGAATAAAAATCATCAGGAGTTTTAAATTCCTTATTTAATTGAGAGTCTATTTCGTCTATTGAGGAATTATAAATCTTATCACTTACTACACTCCAAGGATATTTATCCAATATTTGATCAAACATATAGTTCCTTCATATCAATAAAATACTTTTTCATTCGATCACAATTTGAGTAAATCGATATAATTGATTATCTTAAAAAACCTGTAAGAGGACTCGATGAAATAGCGATATCGCTTATTTCAACCTGACCGGCAATATATGCCTCCCTTCCAGCTTCTACCCCTTTCTTGAAGGCTCTTGCTATAAGAGAAGGATTCTGGGAGACAGCAATGGCGGTATTTACCAATACAGCATCAGCACCAAGCTCCATTGCCTGAGCAGCATGGGATGGTGTGCCCAAACCTGCATCTACCACAACTGGAACGTTTGACATTTCAATGATAATTTTAATATTATCCAGAGTCTTAATCCCCTTATTAGTACCAATTGGAGAACCCAGTGGCATAACGGTAGCACATCCGACCTCTTCAAGCCTTTTAGCTAAGATGGGATCTGCATTGATGTATGGTAAAACGACGAATCCATCCTTCACAAGAGTTTTTGCTGCAATTTCTGTCTCAATGGGATCAGGAAGCAGATATCTGGGTTCAGGGGTAACCTCAAGCTTAACCCAGTTCCCGCAGCCCATCTCCCTTGCTATTCTCGAAAGCCTGATTGCCTCTTCAGCATTTCTGGCCCCTGAGGTATTAGGCAGAAGCTTTATCCTCTTGTTATTAACTAATGAGCCTAATAGATCATCATTCGGATTCTTCAGATCAACCCTTCTCAGTGCTACTGTGACCATCTCTGATTCAGACTCCTCAATGGCTTCCTTCATTATATCAATGGATGAATACTTTCCAGTGCCAATAAATAGTCTAGAATTAAATTTCCGATCAGAAATGATCAGATAATCATCTTTGAGTTCTAAGTTTTTAAGTATCATAATCTATTATTAAAATCGCTATATAAATTGAGAATTCAGGATAATTAGTCAATACCTAAAAGTATAATTCATTTTGTTAAAAAATAACGATATATTCTCCACAAATTGATTAGGGAAATATTATGGCACTCTATTTCGAGTAGTCAACTTCTTTATTTCTTCAAGAAACAAGACACGCTATTATATCAGCGCAAGTTTGAGAAGAGAGAAGCTGAGATTAGGGATTATTATGAATATTTTATTGACATAAAAATGGCAATACCTTTGCAGGAGAAATTATAATTTGTGCACCTCCTATAATAAGTCATAAAGTTGTAGATTAATTTGTTGCTATATTATACTTAGGATAAGTAACATCGCTTTATAGGAAAGGGAAAATCATGATACCAATCAAAGATGAAAATCCGACTTATTACAGGTCAATTGTTACTTATATTATTATTATCATGAATGTCCTGATATGGATATTCATACAAAAGCTGGGGACTCATCCCGATTTGTTAAATTCTATTATTCAATATGGTTTAATACCCGGAGATTTGTTAGGTCTAGTCAAACCTGGCACACAGGTTCCTGTGGGGGATGGCCTTGCCTACGTGCTTGACGGAAAACCGAATTGGTTGACACCTGTAACATCAATGTTTATGCATGGTGGATGGTTGCATTTAATAGGTAATATGTGGTTTCTCGGAATCTTTGGCGATAATGTTGAGGATATTCTTGGACCAGTTAAGTTTATTATATTCTATATCCTTTGCGGCATCTGTGCTGCCGCTGCGCAGATTGCAGCAGATCCCTCAAGCCAGATCCCAATGGTTGGCGCATCAGGAGCCATTGGGGGTGTTATGGGCGCTTATGCAGTGATGTTTCCCAGAGCTCCAGTGCATATGCTAATTATTTTTGGCTTCTTCATAACCAGAATAATTGTACCAGCTTTTTTCATGCTTGGTTACTGGTTCATACTGCAATTAATTGGTGGATTTTTTAGCTCGGGGATGGGTGGTGTAGCTTTCTGGGCTCATATTGGTGGATTCTTTTCTGGGATATTATTGATTAAATTATTATGCACTGCGAAGAGAGCGGAAGAATGCCGCTTAAGACGTGGAACGACAAATAGAATGATTAGCAGATATTGAATATGATAAGAAATACCACACCCGAAATGACGATCTTCTTCCGAGTGTCTTTAACAATATAATAGATACAACTAACCTTATACAATGGAAAATTCTAAAATAGAAGAAAAGTCAAAAAAACAATTTACTATAAAACGCATAGGCGGCTATCTTCACAGAGTCTATCCGATTCTTGACAGTTCTGGAAAAGTCATATCGCGCGTAGTGAAGTCTTTTATGGTGGGACTCAGGCCCCGCGATATAATGCAAATTATCGTAGGCGCTTCTATTCTTGCAATCCCAGTTGGCTTTACAGAAGAAACATGGAATCTTGGCGAAAGGCTACCATTTATAAATATTCTCATACTAGCAACAGTCTCGATCGTGTTTGTGTCACTTTTTGTCTATTTTAATTTTTAACGATTTCATTTACAGGGCAATACACTAAATTATTTTAAAAAGGTTGTGGCAATTTATTTTCTTACTCCTATTATTGTAGGAAGTTTATTAACGATAATTGATAAGTGCCCATGGGGGACTGACACTCTTTTAGCTATTAAACGTACAATAATTGTCTCCTTCCCAGCGTCCATGAGCGCATCAATCACTGATGCTTTAAAATGATTATAATATAAAGGAAAATCTGTACTAGCCAGCATTTAATCTGACACTCTCGTTTTCTTTTATTGTCTGTAATTTATTATCCAACATTTTTTCTAGAGCAATATTCTTCGAATCTAGAAATGTTTGCATGGGCGTTTTTCCGTAACAATACTTGCCAGTATGTGGCCTCTCATCATTATATTCTTTTATCCAATCGTCAAGATCTTCTTGTAACTCCTCTAAATCTCTGTAAATCTTTTTTCTAAAAGCAACGCGATAAAATTCATTCAACATAATCTTATAAAGTCCTTCACAAATATCATTCGATTAAGGGCTTCTGGCTTTTGTTTTAGAATGATCAATATTTTCAACTGCTAAATACAACTGATCTCCATGGGTTTCCTTTTTCCCACAATACTCAGTCTCTCTATCAGTTAATATCCTCAAAAGGGGAATCTCTTGCTCCTCAAAAAATGGCAACACTCTATCGTTTAAAATATCCGTAGCTGTAATAGCAGTTTTAGTAGTGTAGAGTTTAGCAAAAGCAACCAATGACTCCAGATCATGTCTTTGCCAAATATTCCTTACTCCACCTGGGGAAACGAATAAACCATCTTTCTTCAACTCGTTAGATACCCGCATTTGGCCATAAGCCGGGCGATCAATGACCATCTTTAAAACTGCATCTTCATTTACAGGATTGATCCTATTTTTAATATTAGGCTTCTTTCTGCTAATCTCTTTTAAAGCTTCTTCACCTCCATGCTCATAAAGTTCTTTAAATCTGTAGAAACTATCTCTTGAATATCCAAAAACTTTACATGCTTATGATACATTACCCAATTCTCTTGCAAGTCTTATTAGACCAACTTTTGTTTTGATTATTTTGTCTTCTTGGTTCACAGAGACACTCCTCATAATTGTATTTGCCGAAAACTGACACTTATTCCTCCCGGGGGGAATAAGTGTCAGTTTTATTATCGGAATGTCAGATATTATCTTAACTATTACAATCCGAAAGGAAACTAAGGCTTCTTTTTACCCAAATTTTACTGCGTCACATGAGACGCTATGAATGTGGAGTGTTCGCTGTATAGTCTAAATATTTACTTTTTCAGAAAGCCTTAATTACTTCTCCAGTAGTACTTAAAATTATTCTTTTGACTTTACCCTTATTTCTTAACCTTCCCTGACACTAGGGACATATTTTTTTTACCATATTCTTCAGCTTCAAGTTCGGCAATCTTCTCTAACATCTTTTGTTTATATCATTTTCCAATATCGAATAGTTTGCCTTCAAGCTCATAAAATGTGCATGGCTTACCATTATTTGTTATTGTGATCGATTCAATCTCTTTTTCCATTAAATCTAATAGTTCATTCTTTATCTCTTCTGGTAATCGTTTTTCTTTTGCTTGTTCCATGAATATCCCTCTCTGTATAATTTATTTAAGGGACATAATAATATAATGCTGAAAAATTAATAACATCTTTATCAAAAAATGCCCTAAAAAATAATTTGCACACGAAATAATCTTTCCAAAATAGAGCATCAAGTTTTCTTCTTCACCTGAAGACTCATTGCGCATACAATCAATTTTGACCATACAAAAAAATTCCTGCAAAGTGTATATAATTATTATACACTTTAATATTAAAAATATAAAATATCCCCTTTAAATCTCAAATAACACTTTAATTTTTCTTAATATATTTAAAGAAGTATCTTTCGTTATATAAATACACTTTATATAGCAGTGAATGATGCGCCTTTAAAAATTGATCAAAAAGATAATAAAGCTGATTATATCGATTTATATGAGATTATAACCATTTATAGATCAAAATCTCATCAAATATACCCTCAGGAATAAGGCTATATTATATAAATATTTATCATTTCATTCAATAATCCACAATATTTTTCAACATTAACATCATCTGGCATGAGTATTGCTTTTATATATTAGTGAAAACAAAATAAAAAAGGAGGCAAGAAAATGGAACATAACATTTTAGATGAAAGGCATGAAAGACTCTTAATTGTAGACGATGAAGTAAATCTCTGCAGAGGATGTCAAAGAATTTTTGAGGATGAAGGCTACATAATGGAAACAGCTTATACAGGGAAGGATGGATTAAGAAGGGCAACAAAAGAGATGTATGATGCAGTTTTGGTTGATTTGAAGATGCCGGATATGAATGGAATTGATCTTATAAAGCGACTCAAAGAATACCGACCTGAGGTACCAGTAATAATGATCACAGGATATGCATCTGTGCCAACTGCTGTAGAAGCGATGAAATCTGGAGCTGACGATTATATCCCCAAACCTTTTAATCCGGATGAAATTGTAGGAGCTGTTAAAAAAGCAATTAGAAAGTTTACCGGAAACACCAAGACAGATAAGATGGATACAACTGATAAAAGGATTATCGAGAAAGAACAGGTTCTCAGAGTATTAAACAGGACGGCTGATGACAAGAACTTTTGGACCGAATTGATGGAAAATGGATCTAAAGCCCTTGAGGAATACAGCTTAAGTAATGCTGCTAAGGCTGCTATTGTATCAGGAGATATCAATTGGATAGAAAAAAATGTAGGAGAACTGACAACAAAACAGTCTGAATATTTGGAACATCGGCTCCAGGTGGAAAGATGGTAAAAAACCTTTGTATTCTCAGTAAGCTTGTTTCAGCAAGACGGATCAAACAAGATGTTTCTTAATTTATGTAAAAATTATTGATAATCAAGTACCTGCTGAAATAAGCTTGAAAATTTTCACATTATAAACGGAGGGATAAAGAATATGAACAAATCCCTGCTAAAGGCAGAAAACAACACAACACAAGAAGAAGATGAATGGAAAATTGAGGAACTGGTCCTTCAGATATTAGAATCCTTTGAAAACAATAAAAGTAATTTGATACCTGTATTACAACAAGTTCAGCAAAATTTTGGCTATTTGCCGGAACTGGCAATGAAGAAAATAGCTCAGTATATGGGCATCCCTGAAAGTACTGTATTTGGTGTCGCTACATTTTATGCATTCTTTAAACTCGTTCCAACAGGCCGAAATATTATAAAAGTCTGTCGAGGCACTGCGTGTCACGTGCGTGGAGGAGCTAGAATCTTGAGAGAAGTAAAGAAACAGCTTGGCATAAGCCCGGGTGAAAGCACCCCTGACCTTGAATACTACCTGGAGACTGTGGCCTGCATTGGAGCGTGTTCTTTAGCTCCCACAATGGTTATAAACGACGATACATACGGCCAGATGACACCCAAAAAGGTCACTGAGATATTAAAAAGTACGGGCCAAGGAGTACAAAATGAATGATAAAATTAATCCAAAATGGGAACATATTGTTCTTGTTTGCCAAGGGACAGGTTGCACTTCATCAAAATCTGATAAAATACTGCTGGAGCTTGAAAAGGAGGTAGAAAAGGCAGGATTAAAATCTATAAAAATAGACTTCACTGGTTGTCACGGGTTTTGTGAACAGGGACCTATTGTAATTGTAGAACCAGAGGGTATATTCTACGCTCATGTTAAGATAGAGGATGCAAAGGATATTGTCCACTCTCATCTGAAAAATGGTAAACCATTAGAGCGCCTTTTTTACCGAGATCCGGCAACAAACAAGGCAATACCTACATATAATGAAATGAATTTTTATAAAAAGCAGAAACGACTGATCCTACGAAACTGTGGTCATATCAATCCAGAAAAGATAGAAGACTATATTGCCAATAACGGTTATAAAGCAATTAAGAAGGTCCTTGCCCAAATGTCCCCTAAAGATGTAATTGATGAGATAAAAAAATCAGGACTCAGGGGTCGGGGAGGCGCCGGTTTTTCCACAGGGCAAAAATGGGAATTCTGCTATAATGCTCCTGGGAACGAAAAATACCTGATATGCAATGCAGATGAGGGTGACCCTGGAGCATTTATGGATAGGAGCACAATGGAGGGGGATCCTCATACAATAATCGAAGGAATGCTAATAGCAGCCTATGCAATCGGAGCTAATCATGGCTATGTATATTGCAGAGCAGAATATCCCCTTGCTATTAAAAGAATGGGCATAGCCTTAAAACAAGCACATGAAAACGAATTTTTGGGAGAAAATATATTAAACTCCGGATTTAATTTTGACATAAAGATCAAGGAGGGCGCAGGCGCCTTTGTCTGTGGAGAGGAGACATCGCTAATGGCCTCGATTGAAGGCAAGAGGGGTATGCCTCGCCCCCGCCCCCCATTCCCTGCTCAATCAGGATTATGGGGAAAACCAACAAATATCAATAATGTGAAAACATTATCCAGCATACCGGTTATTATAAATGAAGGCGCTCAATGGTATGCAAATATAGGGACCAAAGATAGCCCGGGTACTGCTGTTTTTGCATTAACCGGCAAGATCGCAAACAGCGGACTTGTCGAAGTGCCTATGGGAACAACCCTGAGAGTGATCATTTTTGATATTGGAGGCGGAATATTGAATGGCAAGCGATTCAAGGCTGTGCAGACAGGGGGACCATCTGGGGGATGCCTGCCTGCGAGCTTTCTTGACTCCCCTGTTGATTACGAAACACTGGCAAAAGCAGGATCGATAATGGGATCCGGAGGTATGGTAGTTCTGGATGAAGATACCTGCATGGTTGATGTGGCAAAATATTTTCTCTCCTTCACCATGCTTGAGTCCTGTGGCAAATGCATACCCTGCCGCTGGGGGAATAAGCAACTGCTCGAAATCCTTGAGGATATTACCAATGGAAGAGGTAGTATTGAGGATATTGATCTCTTGATTGAATTAAGCGAATCTGTTAAAGCAGGTTCTCTATGCGGGCTTGGTCAGACATCGCCGAACCCTGTGCTTTCAACAATCAGATACTTCAGAGATGAATACGAATCTCATATAATAAAAAAACATTGTGTAGCTGCGGTATGTAAGGGACTGGTCAAAGCCCCATGCAGCCATACCTGTCCAGCAGGCGTGGATATTCCGCGTTATATAAGGTTGATATCGGAGAAAAGGTATGATGAGGCCGTGGCGGTTATCCGGGAAAGCATGCCCTTCCCATCTGTATGCGGTTATGTATGCTTCCATCCCTGCGAGACCAAATGCCGCAGGGGAATGATAGATGAACCGATTGCGATCAAGGAACTAAAGCGCTTTGCCGCTGATCATGCAAAAAAACTGAAATTTGAAAATCCTGAGTCTGTTGAACCTTCTGGAAAGCGAGTAGCAGTTGTTGGTTCAGGACCTGCTGGACTTACAGCAGCCTATTATCTTGCAAAGGTTTGCGGGCATTCTGTGACTGTTTTCGAAGAACTGCCCAAAACAGGCGGCATGCTGCGTGTTGGAATTCCAAGATATAGGCTTCCTGAGTATATTTTAGATCACGAAATAGATATAATAAAAAACTCCGGTGTGGATATAAAAACTAATACAAAAATAGATGATATCTATTCGCTGCTTGAACAGGGATATGAAGCAATTTTCTTAAGCTTAGGCGCCCACGCCGGAGCTAAGATGAGGGTACACGGCGAGGATACAGAAGGCGTAATCGATTGTGTTGACCTGCTTCGCGATGTCAGTCTGGGAAAGGATATAAAACTTGAAGGTAGAGTGGCAGTTGTCGGTGGAGGAAATGCAGCAATAGACGCATCGCGCACAGCCCTCCGTATAGGCGCAAAGAATGTAAAGATACTCTATAGACGCACTGAAGAGGAGATGCCGGCAGCAGAAGAAGAGATTCATGATGCGCTTGAAGAGGGCGTGGAAATTGAGTATCTTGTCGCTCCTGACAAGATATATCGCGAAAACGGACATATTCGAATGGAATGTCAGCGTATGAGGTTGGGAAAGATAGATGCAAGCGGGAGAAGACGCCCGGAGCCTATAAAAGGAAACAGGTATGAAGAGAATTTCGATACCATTATAGCGGCTATCGGACAGACTACCAGAATACCAGAAAATTTGGGAGTTCCCACAGACAAATGGGGAACGTTGAAGGCAAATCAATATACCCTTGAGACAGAAATAAAGGGAGTCTTTGCAGGAGGCGACGCGACTACAGGACCGGCTTCGGTTATTGAGGCAATTGCAGCAGGCAAACAGGCTGCAATTTCTATTGATAAATACCTCGGAGGAGATGGCATAATTATAGAGAAGCTCACTGCCCCTGAAGAAAAACCGGAAACATTTGAATCAGAGGAGGAAGAGGAAAAACATCGTCCGGAGATGCACAAAATAGCAGTAAAAAAAAGGCTTAAAGGACTTGCCCTTGTTGAAAAGGGCCTAAGCAGAAAACAGGCAATTGAAGAGGCAAACAGATGTCTTAGATGTGACCTTGAGGAAGCATAGGAGGATAACAATGAGTTCAACAACCACAATTAAACCACAACTAAAAGAGGAAGAAATATCAGACGCTATTACCCTTGTTATTGATGGGAGAAGTGTGCATGTAAAGAAGGGTGTTACTGTGCTGGAAGCTGCAAAAAGCGCTGGGATATATATCCCTACTCTTTGTTACGATCCAGATCTGGAGCCCTATGGAGCGTGCCGTCTATGTGTTGTAGAGATTGACGGCATGCGCGGGCTTGTTACCTCCTGTACAACAAAAGCGACAGAAAATATGATAGTACATACAAGCACTCCAAAGGTTAATCAATCCCGTAAAATTACAATGGAGCTAATAATAGCAAACCACCAGGGGAATTGTCTTACCTGCTATAAAAACCAGAATTGCGAGCTACAGGATATTGCAAAATATTTAGGCATTGACCAGGAAAGCTTTGATCGATTAAGGAAGAGCGAACGGATCCTTCCAATTGACAGGAGCAATCCTGCCTTTGAGATCGATCCGAATAAGTGCATACTATGCGGCAAATGCGTCAGGGTATGCCAGGAGATAACCTGTGTCGGAGCTATCGATATCGCTTTTAGGGGATATGACGCGAAGATAAGCGCCTTTGGCAATAAACCTATTGTCGAATCGATTTGCGAATCCTGCGGAGAATGCGTTGCCAGGTGCCCTACCGGAGCCCTTGTGCCACGGCACGAACAGCAGCCGATTCGTGAAATAAAAACAGTATGTCCATACTGCGGTGTGGGATGCTCTTTCTATCTTGGAGTCCGTGACAACGAGATAGTCAGCGTTAAAGGAGACAGAAGCAGCCCAGTCAATAAGGGAGGACTCTGTGTTAAGGGACGATTCGGATATGACTATATAAGTCATAATGACAGACTTAAAAGGCCGCTAATCAGAAGAGAAGGCATAGCCAAAGAGATAAGCGGAGAAGAACATGATATCAAGGACTATTTCCGCGAAGCTGAATGGGATGAGGCGCTGGAGATAATAGCATCAAAGCTATCTTTAATTAAAGGGAAGTACGGTTCCGATAGTATTGGACTATTAAGCTCTGCTAAGTGCACTAACGAGGAGAATTATCTGCTTCAAAAATTTGCGCGAACAGTTATCGGAACCAACAGCATAGACCATTGCGCGCGTCTTTGACACGCTCCGACTGTGGCCGGTCTGGTCAAATCATTCGGAAGCGGAGCAATGACAAATTCCATCACAGATTTCGAAAAAGCTGATCTGCTGTTTGTGATCGGCTCCAATACTACAGAGTGTCACCCCATTATTGGAAGAATAATACGCCAGGGCATAAAATTTCACGGCAAGAAACTTATTGTTGCTGATGCCCGCGCTATTGAACTCTCAAAGATCGCTGATATTCACTTGCGCCACAGACCTGGAAGCGATGTAGCATTGATCAATGCTATGATGCATGTTATTATCAAAGAGGGTTTGCATGACGAAAAATTTATAGCTGAACGAACTGAGGACTTTGAGGAAATGAAGGAAAACCTTCTCAAGAATTATGCTCCGGAAAAGGTTGTTGAAATAGTTGGCATTACAGCCTCGGAAATAGTAGAGGCTGCCCGTCTCTTTGCCAATGCAAAAAGCGCATGTCTTCTCTACGGTATGGGTATAACGCAGCATACAACAGGGACTGATAATGTTATGAGCTGCGCTAACCTCCTAATGCTCACTGGAAATATTGGACGCGAAGGCGCGGGACTGAGCCCGCTAAGGGGGCAAAACAATGTGCAAGGCGCATGTGATATGGGCGCGCTTCCAAATGTATTGCCAGGCTATCTGGCAGTAACTGAGAATAAAAACAGGGAAAAGGCTGAAACCATTTGGAATGCAGATAATTTGCCCAAAGAGATTGGGCTTACTATGGGTGATATGATGAACAGGGCTATTGAAGGCGATCTTAAAGCAATGTACATTATGGGAGAGAATCCGGTAATGTCGGATCCAGACATGAAGCACACCCGCGAAAGCCTGGCAAATCTTGAATTTCTCGTTGTTCAGGATATCTTTCCTACAGAAACCTCAACCTATGCGGATGTTATACTTCCTGCTGCAGTATTTGCCGAAAAGGACGGCACTTTTACAAATACTGAAAGAAGGGTACAGAAACTCGCTAAGGCTATCGATCCACCGGGTGAGGCAAAAGCCGACTGGGAGATTATATGCCTAATCGCCCAAAGGATGGGGCACGATTTCGATTACAAAAACACATCGGACATAATGGATGAGATAGCCGCTGTTACACCTATTTATGGCGGCATCCGCTATGACAGGCTTGATGACTATGGATTGCAGTGGCCATGCACTGACATAGAACATCCAGGAACCCCAATTCTTCATAGGGATAACTTTACCCGCGGCAAGGGTAAATTTCATGCTGTCGAATATAAACCTCCTGCTGAATCAAGCTCAAAGGATTACCCGCTGATCCTCACAACAGGACGTATTTTGGAACACTTTCATACAGGGAGCATGAGCAGGCGTTCTGATAGGCTGGACAAACTGCATCCAAATGGAGCTGTTGATATCAATCCTGAAGATGCCGCAAAACTTGGCATTATTGAGGGTGATACTATTACAATCACCTCAGGACGCGGCAAGATCGAAACCAAAGTAAATATCACAGACAAAACATTGCCAGGCTTGGCATTCATGGCATTTCACTGGCGAGAATCACCCGCAAATATATTGACCAATCCTGCCTTTGACCCGGTTTCTAAAATACCGGAATTTAAGGTATCTGCTGTAAAAGCAGTACTTTCAGTTCTTGACAGGGCTGTTCAGGACAATGCCTTCTTCGCGCTTCTTTCTGAGAATCCAAGTCAGGCATTAAAGGAATATGATCTATCCAATGAAGAAAAAGCGGCAATCATGAGCGGCGATATAAATAAAATCGAATCATGGGTTGGCAAGCTGGATAAAAGGCTTGAAAAGTGGCTCATTGCCAGACTGCAAAGGGAGAGTTGGTGAACGTTTACATGTTTCAATAATATCTACTTTGCATATATAAATAAAATGTCTCCCGATCCTTACTTTTACTTACCGGGAGGCATATCCCTTTTACAATACATATAAATTTAAACGTCAAACTAACCTTACGGGCTAAAATGAGCGGAATGTATAACTCCATTTGATGAATACTGAGCGCCAGCTACACCTACTATTATGTCTCTTATTGGATATGCTAATGAAAGATCGTAAACTCAAATAAATTTCATAGGCAATGATGCTAACATATGAATCTATTTAATTACTCGCAAACAATTCAATAGTAAAAGCTGCAAACTGAATTATAAATAATATAAGAATGATGAATTTATTGATCATTGAAATCATAAGAGTATAATTATTCTGAAATCGACTTTTTGTAAGTTACACATTGATCATGTAGAATATTATGAATATTATTGATGTTTTTTTCATAATAATTCTGAATTTTATTAGTTAGTTCCACTGCCAAGGGAATGGCCCGTCTTCCTCCATTTCCAAATATGGCGCCGGTACACCTGAAGCTCCTATAACATAAAAGCTTGTATCCAATGCCCTATCTTTTAACTTGAGTTCTCTCTCATCCCACTTAAAGTATTGATATGTTTCAAATGATAATGCAACACTTAAAGCTAATATTGGATCTGCAAGTATATTTCCAATAGTCATATGCTTTAATTGATTTTGACTTTCATGCTTTTCAATTATTTCATTCCATTTCTCTTGGAGTCATCTCCAAATAATGCACTCCAACCGCCTAAAAATGAACCCCAATTGATAATATTATGCCAGGAAATGAATAAAATGAATACTCTCTATCATTACTATTATAAAGCGGTACAGCTTTATCAAATTTTATATGCGCATACGTGAAAGTAAAACTAATTCCCAACGTAACAGGAAACCATCTATTTAAAATGAAATATGGGCCATATCCAAAAGTAAATAAATACCCCTTAAAACCTGTATAATATTCAGATATATGCATGATAGTAACCTATTTCGTCCTCATGTATTTCCATATTTGTAATTTTATCTTTGTTGTCTTTATATGCTTTCTCCTCTTTATCTCCTAATTTTCCAAAGTAATCATAGAAATATAAACCGGGAGAAATTGACATCCATATTATCGAATCAAGAAAGCCACCTTTCTGATTTTCATGTGCTCCAAAAGATATTCCATCAAAACACAACAATAATGCTGTTGTCAATACTCCAATAATTAAGTTTACATATCTTTTCATGATGGCATACCTCCTTTTTCATTATTATAAATATGATAAAGTTGAATTATTATTTAGACTACACTTTGATCCCCAGAGCAGACTATTTTGATCTGGTATAAATTATTATATATCTTGATGTGAATGAGAAGAACATAGGTAAGTATATCATGCGAAATCCTCAAAAGATGTAAACGAACTAGAGTTCTGTCAAGAAATAATAAAAAAATTTATATGGGAAGGCTCATGAACATTAAGATTATAAAAAATGTTCATTTTTTTGTTGACTTTTATGCAATAAAATAAGCAGAATTGCTGATTTATTTTATCTATTACTATAGGAGGATATTATGGTTAAGGTAAATTGTGTTCATTGCGGAGAGAAAGTATCAGAATGGACAGTAAATTGTCCTAATTGCGGTAAACCAGTTGCAAATCCAAATGCACCAATTAATACAACTGATACGAATTGGAAGCCAAATAGAGGGCTACAATATAAGAAGGACAATACAATACAATACATTTTAATTGCTGTCCTAGTCTTAATTATAATCGGTTCATTGGTTTATTATATACAATTCAGTTCTCCATAAATATTCTACTATTCAGAGATTAGCAGATTTTAAAACGTAACAAGAGATAAAATTTTTAGCAATAAAAGATCTA
>JAXHTS010000026.1 GCA_034190085.1 Spirochaetota bacterium | reverse complement strand
CTCAGCTGTATATCTCCGTCTAACTCGCTTCTCTTGCATCTTGTCCTCCTGGTTATTATTCTCGGAGGATTTACCAACTTAATTTCTGATTATTATTGTCCCATTTCATTGAAGCGAGACACTATGACCAAATTGACATACATTTTTTTTGTAACATTTCCTTTGATTTATAATACGAATAGAATTAAGGTTTTTTGCTTTCAATAGTAAAAGATCAGGAATAATACCTTATCCCTGTTTATATAGGGGGTAGGGTATATTTTTATTGATATCATAATATTCCCTGATAGTTATATTCAAAACTGAATGATTGCCTAAATAAAGGATCAATTCTTTGGAGGAGATCAATTATTTTGATGAATCCTTATGATAATTTTAAGTAACTACTTCAAAAAAAGTGGCAGGTAATCTTCCCATGCTATTTATTGATACCTTACATTTAGTAAAGTAAAATAATCGATGTTAACTAACCTTATTATTTCTCAAATACTTTTTGTTCATTTGAAATTAATCTAACTTGACAAATGTTCATATTCCTAGTGCTTATAACATTTGGATTAATTAGTATTGATATAATGAAAAAAATATATATTCAAGGAAATCAGCGGTTGGAAGCATATCAATTATTATTTCTTTAGGATGAGACATCCCTTAACTTTCAATAAAATTACATCAGAGATAGTATCATCTTTCATAAAACAACTTATTAAGATGTTATACCATTCAGAATTATAGTTATTGATGTAATAGGGGGGATACGGTTATAATTTACAATATTTGCTAGACGAGATCCTAATTGAGATTTCCAATTGCGACTATTCGTTACTACTAAAGATAATGAAGGTGAAAAATTTCGTTGCTTACATTTTAGGAGGATTAATATATGATAAACGTAAGCGGTTTAACAAAGTATTATGGAGATTTTTTAGCGGTAGACAATATCTCCTTTTCCATAAGGGAAGGTGAGATTACTGGGCTTCTGGGGCCAAATGGCGCTGGGAAGACAACAACCCTAAGGATGCTAACATGTTATCTAAATCCAACTTCAGGGAGGATAAACATTGGCGATTATCTCGTAGATGAAAATCCACTGGAGGTAAAAAAACTGATTGGTTATCTTCCTGAAACTGCCCCACTATATAGTGAAATGGTAGTTTATGATTATCTTCAGTTTGTTGGTGAAATCAGAAGCATAGTGGATCAAACCAGGATTAAGGAGATAGCTAATCTCTGTGGGCTGAATGATGTCATGCATAAAAACATCGGTGCACTATCCAAGGGGTATAAGCAGAGGGTAGGACTTGCTCATGCCATGATTCATGATCCAGAGATACTAATACTGGATGAGCCCACAAGCGGGCTTGATCCCAACCAGATAATTGAGATACGAAATCTTATCAAAAGGATTGGGCAGAAAAAGACGGTAATTCTCTCAACACATATATTATCAGAGGTTGAAGCTACCTGTGACAGGGTAATAATAATTGATAGCGGTCACATTGTGGCAGACGCTAGAACCTCTGAGTTAAAATCAGGTGTAGGCAAGGATGTGAAGCTTTCCATAAAGGTCAGTGGAGTAAACTTTAATACCCTTTCTGAAGAAGTCAAAAAAATAGATGGGATAAATAGCATAAAGGAAAAGCACGACGAAGAAGGGCTGACCTCTGCTACAGTAATATCATCTTCTGATAAAGACGCTAGAGCGGATATATTTAAGCTGATAAGTGAAAGAGGGTGGATACTCTTTGAAATGTTGAAGGAGCATCGGACTCTTGAAAATGTTTTTAGAGAATTGACGAGAGGAGGAGATAATGAATAGACTCAGGAAATCCATTATTATTATGAAGAAAGAACTGGCAAGTTATTATACAACACCAATTGCCTATATAGTTATTACTGTTTTTTTAGTCGTCACTGGATGGTTCTTCTTCTCCACCTTCTTTCTATATATGCAGGCTGAACTTAGAGGATTTTTCAAGCTTCTTCCAATAATATTCTCCTTTGTTATACCAGCAGTAACTATGCGTCTATTCTCAGAGGAAGAGCATACGGGCTCCTTTGAGATACTCATGACCCTCCCTGTGAGCACCTTTGATGTAGTGATGGGAAAATTTCTTGCTAGTAGTCTTTTTGTCACTGTGATGCTACTCCCAACGATTGCATACGTGATTACAATTTCCTTTGCTGGCTCACTCGATTATGGCCCCGTTGTGGGAGGATATGTAGGCGCAGTGCTTCTTGGCGCTGCATTCTCGTCGATTGGGGTTTTAGCCTCATCTCTAACCAGAAATCAGATTGTAGCCTTTATGATCTGTTTATCAATCTGCCTAACTCTCACATTGATAGATAAATTTCTTTTTTTTCTTCCTCCAACAATACTGAATTTTGTGGAGTATCTGGGAGCAGATTACCATTTTAGGAATATATCAAGGGGGATCATAGATTTTAGAGACATTATATACTTCCTTTCAGTGACAGTTATAGGAATAATTGGAACAATTCAAATATTAGAGGAAAGGAGATAGGGATATATGAAACTGAAAGAAATAGCCAAAAAACTTATAGAAAGGAATGCAATTTTCTTAAACCTCTCAATTATAGTATTAATAAACTTGGTGGGTTTAACATTATATTTCAGGATTGATTTAACTGAGAATCATGCTTATTCCCTTTCTGATGTGAGTAAGGATTTAGTATCCAACCTAGAGGATCCGCTTAACATAAAGGTATTCTTTTCAAAGGATCTGCCATCACCCTATAACTCAGTATATCGCTATCTCTCGGACCTACTCGAAGAGTATTCACAATATGGAAACAAGAATTTCCGATATGAGATTGTGGATGTGGAGAAGCATAAGGATGTGGCAAGTGACTTTGGAATATTTACTGCACAGATTAGAGAGATTAAAGACGATCAGATCAAGTTTAGGAATGCATATATGGGTTTGGCAATAGTCCATGGAGACATGATTGAGAAGATAGCCTCAATAACAGAACCAACCGGAATTGAATACAGAATAACAACTCTAATAAACAAGATTACTGGAAAGATAGATTCTCTTCTAAAACTGGAGAATCCGATAAACATTACGTTATACGCAAGCAGCAACCTTCCTGTATCTGGGATGGAGAACCTAAATGAAAAGGTATCGGAAATCATAAAAAAATGTAATGTCCATAATTACAATAAGCTACAGTATCGTTATATAGATCCTTATGCAGATAATAGCGCAATGGATGCCGCGGACATTTATGGAATAATAAAGTTGAATTGGCCTTCCTTTAAATCAATGGAAGGCAAAACAATTAAATCAGGAGAGGGATTTGTGGGGATTGTAGTTGAAAAGGGAGAAAAATTTGAGACCATACAACTGCTTTCCAGAACGATCTTTGGTCAATACATGGTGGGTGAATTGAAGACCCTAGAGGATAGAATCAATAATGCGGTAGATAATATAATAAGCATAAATCCAAAAATAGGCTACATAACCGGACATGACGAGAAGAAACTCAATAATCGTGAAGAAGCCCTATATTTAAAGAATTTACTCTCTGATATGTATGAATTAAAGCCTATTGATCTTACCAAAGAGGATATACCTGAACATCTTAACACCCTAATAATTAATGGCCCCAAAAAGAAGTTGAGCGATGAAGAATTATTCAAGGTAGACCAGTTCATAATGAATGGGAAATCTGTATTGTTTCTACTTGATTCATTCAATGAGGTTAATCCCGGGATGGGTAATATGCTTCAGAGGGGCCCTGTTATTTTGCCGCTGAATACTGGTTTGGAAAAGTTAGTAGCACACTATGGTATAACTGTTAACAAGGATATTGTGCTTGATAAAAAATGCTACAGAGCGATTCAGGGAGGATTTGGAGGTCAAGAAATCTATTTTGCTCCAATTATTGATGTTGATGGACTAAATATGGACAATTTAATAACAAGGTTTATCAAGACAATTGTTATACCCAAGGCATCATCATTGAGTGTTGATAAAACGAAACTTGAGAAATTGGGAATCAAGGCTATAGAATTAGTATCCTCATCAGAAAAAAGCTGGTTGATGAAGGGAAGAATCAATTATGCGCCCTGGGGCATGTCGCCTCCTAATGAATCGAATATGTCAAAATATAATCTATCAACGCTCTTGACAGGAGAATTTGAGAGCTACTTCAAGGATAAGGAAATCCCGATCAAAAAGGAGAATAAAAAGGCAAAGGAGACTCCTATAAAATCCACTGAGTATCTCATAAAGTCGAAGAAACCGGCAAGATTGATCGTTGTTGGAACTTCTGAAGTAGCCGCATCCACTGTAGTTGATAAGGATGGCAGGTCCCCGAATGCTGTTTTTATTCACAATATGATTGATTATCTTTCTGGCAATTACAACATCCCAGAGATGAGAAGCAAGGGACTGGAGATTAATCCCTTACAGGATACTGATGAAACATTTAAATTGCTAATAAAGCTCTTTAATATTGCCGGCTTGCCATTTATTATAATAATAATTGGGCTTGTTATATGGAGAAGAAGAATATCAAGAAAAAATAAAATAATGGAGGAATTTGGTAATCATGAATAAAAGGGTAGCAATCAGCCTAGGAATCATCGCGATTTTACTAATCTATTATCTTATAGCTAACTATCATAAATCGGAAGATATTATTGAGCTTCAAGGATGGCAGGATGATATTGACGAGATCCTTCTGAAAAAAGGAGAAGATAGGGATGGTGCCATTAGGATATATAAGAAGGAAGGCAAGTGGGTAATAAATAAACCAGGATATATTGCTGATGACTCGATTGTTACAACAATGAAAGATGGGATGAAGGAACTGAAAATAATTGACTTTATCTCTCGTAGAGAACATTATGTGAGATATAATTTATCTCCTGAAAAGGCGATAAGGGTTACCGTCACAAAGGATAAGGAGACATTAAGGGATATTCTAATCGGGAAAAAGAGTTCTACAGGTCAGAGCACCTATGTGAAAATGTATGATACGCCTGAGATATATCTTGCCTCCGGCGATCTTAATCGCCAATTTGATAAAACCATTGAGGAGATGAGGCAAAAGGTTGTTTACAACATCACCAAGGATTCTATCACCTCTGTTGATTTTATATATAAGGGCAAAAAGCTCACGTTTTCCAAGGTTGAACAAGAAAAACCTGATAAGACCGAATCCAAAGGTGAGTGGGATAAGAAGGGGAAGAAGAAGCCTGAGGAAGAATTTAGATGGATATGTAATGAATATAAGAATCTTGAGATAGATAAGAAAAAATTCGATTCATTTTTAATAGATTCACGCTCAGTAAGGGCGGAATCTTACCCTGATATATCAAAAAAATCACTCAAAAGAGCCATATGCAGTATTAAACTAACCACCCTTGAAAAGACGGTTGATTTGAATATATATAATATGGTTAAAGACGAAAAATATATGTGTACTTCAAGCGAATCGCCCTATGTTTTCGCCTTAACTAAATGGAATGCAGAAAAGTTCTTTAAGTCAATATCTGATTTTACTTCTAAGAAAAAGAAAAGGTGATTATTCATTTCCTCGACTTACTTCTCAATCTCATCTTCCTTAGTTAGTCACTTAAGGCTGCATCAAAATATATATGGAGGGGATAGACATGTCTTTAGCAACTGATAACAAATTGGAACGACTTTTTTATCCAAAAAATATAGCAGTAATCGGAGCCTCTCCTAAATCAGGTGCATTCCTGTTTGGTGGCAATGGCTTCATATTAGGCTCAATCAAATTAAATTTTCAAGGCGGCATCTATCCAGTTCATCCCTCCGCTGAAAGAATATTGGGATATAAATCATACAAAAATATTCTGGAAATTCCAGAGGATATTGACTTGGCAATTTTTAGCGTACCTAGATCCGTTGTCCTTTCAGTAATGCGTGATTGTGTGAAAAAAAGGGTTAAATTTGTGCATATTTTCACTGCAGGCTTTAGCGAAACAGACCGTAAAGAAAATACTGAAATAGAAAAAGAGTTGCTTAGTATCGCCCATAAAGGGGGTATAAGAATACTCGGCCCCAATTGTATGGGAATATACTGCCCCGAGGGGGGTCTCTCTTGGTCAAATGATTTTTCAAGGAAACCAGGAACAATTGGATTTGTTTCGCAGAGCGGACAACTTGCGACACAATTCATTGAGCAATGCAAACATCATGGGCTTCGTATAAGTAAGACCATCAGCTTTGGCAATGCCAGTGATTTACAGTGTCATGATTTTATTAACTATTTGGCTCAAGATGAAAAGACTAAAGTCATTGGCTCATATGTTGAGGGGATGAAAAGCGGACGTAGTTTTTTTGAAGCTGCAAAGGGAGTTACTCTAACAAAGCCGCTGGTAGTATGGAAAGGCGGACAGACTGAAGGCGGCTCCAGAGCCACACAGTCTCATACAGCAGCAATTGCCGGATCACCACAGATATGGCAGTCCCTCTGCAAACAGACTGGGATAATTTCAGTGAACTCAATAGATGAGATGGTCTTTACAATATCTGCCCTGCAAAAGACAATCCTTCCTAAAGGAAGGAATGCTGCCATACTTGGAGGTGCTGGCGGTGGAAGTGTGACCATGACAGATGCCGCGGAACGCGAGGGATTAAAGGTGCCTCAACTTTCAGCCGATACCATTAAATCTCTGGAAGAGTTTATCCCTATAGAAGGCAGCAGCGTAAAAAATCCACTCGATATTATGCCTGCACTCTTTAATGAAGATCACTTTAAAGAGGTATTCGCGCTTCTGCGTTACGATCCAAACATTGATGTTATCATTTTCACTCAACAGATGGATACAATCTATGGGATAGGAGGAAGACGTCTCTTAGATGCTTTTATAGCACTGACACTTGAGGTTATAGTGAATTTGAATAAACCCATTTTCATCATACTCCAGAGGAGTTTAACCCTTGAGGGTGAAGCCCTTCGACAAGAAGCTCTGGGTAAGTATAACCGCGCAAATATTCCGACTTTTGAGTCTTTTCAATCGGCCTTCCGAACCGTCTATAATATGAACCAATACCAAAATTTTCTATCTTCCCGAAGATAGCTGAATTCCTCTAATTGGTTTAACAATCCTGACTAAATTCTCAGGCATTCCTTGGAAAGCATGAGAGCGATATGGTTTAATTATTTATAAATTTCCCATACTACACGTAATGTGTAGTCGTTTCTAAGGACACATACAATTCTCATATACACCGCAAGAAAGCCAATGTTTAAATCAATACACAAGCCTTATAACGTTCATTCCCAACCAACCAGCACTATTGATCCTCTCATCTCATTATAGTATACCTTAGAATCATAATTGTTTAATTGATGTATTTGTCTCGGCTTTTAATACAACTCCGATAAAGACATCGGAATTAGTTACCATAGTGGTTATTACAACACTGTTAACCTTACGCGGCCTTGGAATTCCGGTGCGAATGGACCTCTTTACCCATATATCGTCAAGTTCGTACGGTTTTAGGTTAAGATATTTTTTGCAGAAACGCTTAGCAATCTTGGGATCTTTATTTAATAGGATCTTGATATCTCCACCGCCATTCGGCCAACGTGTAATTCTACCAGTAAAAATCCGCTTAATCTGGATTTTTGATAGCTTGCCCCTGGTTTTGTTAATTATAACTACAACATCATTGTTCTGGGCAGGAAGATCTTTAAAAATAATATTATTAGAATCCAATATAAAAAATATAACTAAAAATATATATAAATATGCCCTTTTTGGTTTCATTGATTCCTCCTCAAAATGCTAATGAAACAGATCCTGTATATACATCAAAATCATTGTTGATATAACTTAAGGGAATATGCAGATTAACATGATTCCATTCCGCCTTAATGGAAACCACCGGATCAGGTTTAAAATTAAGACCCACAACCTGCAAATTTATACTTTTCGAAACTGTAAGTTTTAGAGGATCTTTAATGTCTTTATATGAATATTCGTATCGAAAATATGGTGTTATCTTTCCGAAGAATTGATATTCGCCTTGGATATAGTAGGTATAATAATTATAATCTTCTATTGTCAATTGCTGTTTTGATACGGGATCTACAATACGAGGATCATTATTCATATCTATCTCTTGATATAATCCTTCCGTTTGCAGAACAAATGTTCCATCTAAGGGCAATGAACGAATTGTAATTTTCAGGTGGCCTAAACCACTGGTTTCCATTTGCCTTGCTGTATACCTATCTAATGAGGAATCACTTGAGAAATTAACATATGTAGTAATATCCGTTGGATCATCCGTTGCCTCATTAGGCGCTATACCAGGCACTGTCTTATAAACCTTGTACAACAATAGGGATCTTTCCCCATAATACACTGAACCACCAAATTCAATATAGATGTTATCAGCAATTGGATGCAGGATAAAATTCATAAATCCGCCAACAGATTTATTCTTATCAAAACTATCTGATTCAGCATCGCCTGTTGATATACCATTCCCAACATAAGCAGCATATTCGAATAAAATATCCAAGGGAATACCATATTCACCATAAAGCTCTACACCTGTTTGTGTTTGGGGCATGCCATAATTACCAGGTGGGGAAACCACTAATGGAAGCCTTATGGAAGTAGTAGCAGGTTCACCATGATCCTGGCTAAATATGCCATAGGGAGTTATATACTTTCCTGCTCGAAGCTTAGCATAAGCAAGTCTTTTCCATTCAATATATGCCCGTTCAATATAGATTGATCCATAGTCAAACATAAAAAAGTATCGGTCAACATGCGTAGTATTGTTTGGCATAGCATATATCAAGGGTAAGGGCTCCGTTTGCCCGGTAAGTGGATTGTTAAAGCTATATGTATCATTACTTCCATCACCATCCATATCATATGGTGTCAGTTGATAATCTCCAGTTGGCGCATAATTAAATCTGATTTCAGAAAATGCCGACCAATCTCTAGTGGGTTTGAATGTAAAATAAAGATTTAGATTACTCTGCCAAAAGGAAACATTCTCATTTATATTTGGAGAATAAGCAGCTGCTGAGGAATTATCAAAGGAATCGAATTCAGTCTGCATATATCTCATACTCATAAATCCTGAAATAAAAAGACGTTGCTCTTCTTCAAGAAGTTGTGCATTAAGCCCCTGGGTAACACCTCCTATGAATAGCATTAAGCAGCATATTAAATTTATATACTTTCTCATTTTTACCTCCCAAGTAAATACTATCAATTATCTTTATGCAGCTTTAATACTGCTTAATTCGATTAAGCAGTAATATCTATTCGACAATATTGTTTTATTAAACCGCTATACTCTATTACTCAAGTTCTTGCTTATTGTCATCACCCCCTTTGATAACTACAGTGCTAATCGGAGCCGCGATTCTTGGCAATCCACAGCGTCGCCTAATCCGATTTTTCAAGCCAATGCAGGTCTTCATATGATCTCATTTATCTTCTTCTTTAAAATTCCGGTATGTCGTGTTCGATCTCCATTCGTGAAAGGGTGCATTATTATTGAGGCCTCCCATCTCATTATCGTTTACTATACAATCATAATTGTTTAATTGATGTATTTGTCTCGGCTTTTGATACAACCCCAATAAAGACATCGGAATTAGCTACCATAGTGGTTATTACAACACTGTTAACCTTACGCGGCCTTGGAATTCCGGTGCGAATGGACCTCTTTACCCATATATCATCAAGTTCGTGCGGTTTTAGGTTAAGATATTTTTTGCAGAAACGCTTAGCAATCTTGGGATCTTTATTTAATAGGATCTTGATATCTCCACCGCCATTCGGCCAACGTGTAATTCTACCAGTAAAAATCCGCTTAATCTGGATTTTTGATAGCTTGCCCCTGGTTTTGTTAATTATAACTACAACATCATTGTTCTGGGCAGGAAGATCTTTAAAAATAATATTATTAGAATCCAATATAAAAAATATAACTAAAAATATATATAAATATGCCCTTTTTGGTTTCATTGATTCCTCCTCAAAATGCTAATGAAACAGATGCTGTATATACATCAAAATCATTGTTGAAATAACTTAATGGAGTATTGGACTTTATATGATTCCATTCTGCCTTAATGGAAACCACAGGGTCTGGTTTATAATTAAGACCCAAAACATATAAATATATAATTTTTCCCCATATAAGCTTTAGGGGATCTTTTACGTCTCTGTCTGAATATTCGTATCGAAAATAGGGAGTTATCTTTCCGAAGAATTGATATTCCCCTTGTATATAATAGGCATAATAATAATAGTCTTCTATTATTAACTGCTGTTTTGAGAAAGGATCTACAATACGAGGATCATTATTCATCTCTATCTTTTGGTATATCCCTTCCGCTTGTAGAACAAAAGTCCCATCCAAGGGCAATGAACGAATTGTAATTTTCAGGTGGGCTAGGCCACTGGTTTCCATTTGCCTTGCTGTATACCTATCTAATGAGGAATCACTTGAGAAATTAACATATGTAGCAATATCCGTTGGATCATCCGTTGCCTCATTAGGCGCTATGCCAGGCACTGTCTTATAAACCTTGTACAACAATAGGGATCTTTCCCCATAATACACTGAACCGCCAAATTCAATATAGATGTTATCAGCAATTGGATGCAGGATAAAATTCATAAATCCGCCAATAGATTTATTCTTATCAAAACTATCTGATTCAGCATCGCCTGTTGATATACCATTCCCAACATAAGCAGCATATTCGAATAAAATATCCAAGGGAATACCATATTCACCATAAAGCTCTACACCTGTTTGTGTTAAGGGCATACCATAATAAGGTTGGGAGGTGGAAACTACTAATGGAAGTCTTATGGAAGTAGTGGCAGGTTCGCCATGATCCTGGCTAAATATGCCAAAGGGAGTTATATACTTTCCTGCTCGAAGCTTAGCATAAGCAAGTCTTTCCCATTCAATATATGCCCGTTCAATATAGATTGATCCATAATCAAACATAAAAAAGTATCGGTCAACATGTGTAGTATTGTTTGGCAAAGCATATATCAAGGGTAAAGGCTCCGTTTGTCCGGTAAGTGAATTGATAAAGCTATATGTATCATTATTTCCATCACCATCCATGTCATATGGCATCAGTTGATAATCGCCAGTTGGCGCATAATTAAATCTGATTTCACTAAAGGCAAACCAATCTCTAGTGGGTTTGAATGTAAAATAAAGATTTAGATTACTCTGCCAAAAAGAAACATTCTCATTTATATTTGGAGAATAACCAGCTGCTGAGGAATTATGTAGGGAATCGAATTCAGTCTGCATATATCTCATACTCATAAATCCTGAGATAAAAAAACGTTGCCCTTCTTCGAGTTGAGCATTAAGCCCCTGCGTAATACCTCCTATGAATAGCATTAAACAGCATATTAAATTTATATACTTTCTCATTGTTACCTCCCAATAAATACTATCAATTATCTTTATGCAGCTTTAATACTGCTTAATTCGATTAAGCAGTAATATCTATTCGACAATATTGTTTTATTAAACCGCTATACTCTATTACTCAAGTTCTTGCTTATTGTCATTATCCCCTTTGATAACCATAGTGCTAATCGGAGCCGCGATTCATGGCAACGCACAGCGTTGCCTAATCCGATTTTTATAAGCTAATACAAGTCTTTATGTGATCATGTTCTGTTTCCTATATTGTTCAGGCAAATCATGCTCAATTTCTATTCATGAAATATTCCGAAAGCTATCTCGCATCAACATACTTGGCCTTGTGTGATTTATCTCATACCTTTGGTGTATACTCATCCCAATGCTACTTTGCATACTCAAGAATATTACAAGATTGTTACAATATGACTCTCCCCCTGTGATCTTTTTAATATCTCATATTGAACATCCAGTCCTTAAATAACCGAAGATCATCTTCATGAAAATTACAGGTTTATATTGATTGTGGTATTGGTGGGATTGATAGTCTTCCTGCATCAGGGTAAGTATTATATCTATTATTGATTCAGCGTCATCTGGCAGGTTATTACGATCTGCAATCATATGTTTATTTTATGTCACATGATGATAAACGCAAGCATTTTTAAATGAATAAATGTAATTTCTCTTAAGCCTCCTGGATTTAAATTTGAATTGCAATAGGTTTCAAACCATAAAAGACTTCATAAAAAGTAAGCTATCACCGTAATCAAGTAATCTTAATATCCAACTGAATTCCACTGCTAATAACTCCTGCACCCCTTCTGTAGCCATTACCGGCAGCAAATTGTTTTTCGGATTATATAGAATATTCAATGAATATTTTATATAGTACTCATCGATAAAATATCACTTATCCTTCAGAATATTATTCGCAATTATCATACGCATAATCTCGTTCGTCCCCTCGTAAATCTGACAAATTTTGGCATCACGCATATGCCGTTCCATGGGATACTCGTTTATATAACCATATCCACCCAGAATCTGAACACCTTCAACTGCTGCTCGCATAGCAGCGTCAGAGGCAAAGCACTTAGCCATAGCCGCTTCCTTCTCAAAAGGTAAATGATTATCCTCAAGATAAGCAGCGCGCAGGGTCAACAGTTCCGCTGCATCAAGCTCCATGGCCATGTCGGCTAATTTCCACTGGATTGCCTGGAATTTAGATATAGACTGCCCGAACTGCGTCCGCTCCTTTGCATAGATTAGAGACTCCTCCAGCGCGACCCGCCCAATCCCTATGGCCTGGGCGGCGATACCGATACGCCCACCATCCAGTGTGATCAGCATCTGTTTGAAACCTTCTCCCTCCCTGCCCAGCAGGGCGTCAGCAGGAACCCAAGCATCTTCGAAGATAAGCTCAGCTGTTCCGCTAGCGCGAATACCCATCTTCTCTTCTACCACACCCACGGAAAACCCAGAGGTCTCCCTTAGATTTATAACAAAACTAGATATACCCTTGTAACCTTTATCCTTCTCCGTTACAGCGGCCATAACACAATAATCGGCCACATTACCATTGGTAATAAACCTCTTCTCGCCGTTTAGTATCCAACCCCTACCATCCCTTACAGCAGTTGTGCGCATGCTGGCTGGGTCAGATCCAGCCCCGGCCTCGGTCAAGGCATAGCACCCCAAGGATTTGCCTGCTGCCACAGGAGTGAGGTACTTATCCTTTTGCTCCCTAGTGCCAAAAGCCATGACCGGATAGCAATAGAGGGAATTATTTGCGCTCATGATGACGCCGGTGGAAGCACAGGCCTTTGATATCTCGATCATGACCAGCACATAAGAGACGTTATCCATCCCTCCCCCGCCATACTCCTCTGGAACAGCTATGCCTAAAAATTTAAGCTCCGCCATCTTTCTGAGAATATCCACAGGGTGGGCATGAATCCTGTCCAATTCAGCAGCCACAGGTCTAATATGATCCTCAGCAAACCGTCGAGCCAAATCCCGAACCATTTGTTGTTCTTCTGTTAATTGAAACTCCATAATAACTCCTCAACTTCACTTTTTTTATATCGCTAAATATAAATACAGTCTAAATCATTTCTATATCCGTTTAGCCATGAGTAAAGTAATATCATCACTCTTATGATAAGATTCCAATTCCTTCAAAATTCCATCCTGAATAGCATCAATAGAATCCATGTTGCAAAATCTCCTAAATATTTCTAATAACTTTTCATCAGAAAACATAACATCCCTTTCATCGGTTGCTTCAGTTATCCCATCAGTAAAGAGCAGAACGATATCACCATGATTCATCTTAAAGGATTCATCGCTGCTAATTCTATCAATATCATCAAATATTCCAAGCCATATCCCGTTTGTCTCAATCCGTTCAACCATGTCGCAATCCGCCCTATAGAGCATTATATCCTGATGAAGCCCTGAAAAGGTAACCTCACCCTTATCATTGGCGGATAATGCAGATAATGTCATATATTTCTCTTCACCGAGATTCTTAATATTTTTTGATAAAACCTTGTTTAGAATTGTCAACAATTTTGATGGTGATATATTCGGATGTTGATTTAGAATTGTCTGGATAGATGTCTGAGCCATCATCATAATAAGCCCTGCTGGAACCCCATGCCCGGAAACATCTCCAATAATAAGCCAATTTACGCCATCAGCATTGATCACATCAAAGTAATCACCTCCAACATCATCAGCTGGTATCATAATTCCTGAAATTTCAAATCCATTTATCTTTGGATTTATTGGCAGAAGCACTGTCTGAATCTTCTTCGCAAGCTGCATTTCTCCCCAAAGTGAATCCATTGCCTGAGAAAGCTTCATGTGTGACTGATGCAGTTCCTCCCTCTTCTGCATAAATAAATATACAACAATACTCAAAATTATAAAAAGAAACCCCATTATAATAAATAAAATCCTTGTGTTATTCAGCAATTGCTGAATCGAAGAATTAATACTAATTGTCTTACTTGTATGCTCCCCGATCTGACTGCTAAGATTTGAAATCAGTTGATCATCAACGATCGCAAAAACCTCAAGCATTGCATTCCCATAGGATGTTCCAACTTCAATATAAGCTTTTGCCACCTCAATACCTATCTCAAAATATGTATCTATTGATTCAGAAAGGGTCAATAAACTCTTCAGCTTTTGAGGGTCGTTAATAAATAACTGCTTTAATTTTAATATATCCTTTTGCGCCTTATCATAATATAATTTTGAATTTAAAAATTCATTATCATCTTCCTTCTCACCCCTGGTTGCACAAGTTAGTGAAATGCTTTTCTGCATTTTCATTATATTTTCCTCTAACTGAATATAGGCAAGAGTCCTGGGGAGTATCTTTTGAACCGCTGCTGAAGATTGTTGTTCATTAATCCAAGAGATATAACTAAAGTATAAAAATACAGAAACAGATGGGATGAAGAATGAAAGTATGGGTATGATTATTCTTCTATTGCCCTTGATCTTTTTTATTAAATTATTTATGACCATCATAAATATTATAAGCTAATTAAAACAACTTTGTTTTTATTTGATTATGATAAAATAATTGGGAAATATTAAATATGCATTATTGGCGTTCCTGCAAAAAGTCGATTTCTATAATATCGATACTGATTACAGTCAATTACAGGCGACTATAACCAAATATGGAACACAAAATTTTGTCAAAAGTAATTTTTGCAGTAACGCCATTATTAGAAATCATATAATCTAAATAACTCTATGTATAATAATTATAATCGATTTTTTAAAATAGTCAATACTGAAGTTTTTTTTGTTCATGATCAGATATAGGAAAGGGGATGGATAGGCCTCTTTTCTATATTAAACAACTGAAACAATATAGATGAAAACGTCAAAAAAGTTTTATGTATATGCTTGACTCATATGTTGACAAATTTCGGAAGGGAGACATTAACATTAAAGTAGCTAAAAGAACCTCGTAATAATTCATTTCTTACTGATAGGTACTAGGGCTATCAATAAGTAGCCCAATGCTGACGAGTCAATTTTTTCTTTAGCGGCTAACTTCTATACGATATATTTTTGAAATTCATATGACAAATGACAGGAGATTATAATGTACAGTTTTTAGGGGGAAAGTGGTAGGAACAACACTGACCTATGCGATTAGGAGTAAGTGTTATGAACTTAATATAAGAAGTGTTATGTTTTTTAAGAATTTCCATAAGACCGAAATAAGAATTATCAGCTAATTGTTCATCATGTTTTGTTTGTTTTCAATCGAATATGGATGCAATTCAACCAATGATAATAACAATGATAATAATTTATATGAAATAGAAATTAATTCAGTTGATGGAATAATCCAACAAGATGAGACTATACTGGTGCATAGAACTGGTTTTGGAGTAAAGCATACCCTGACAAATTACGATTATTTTGATGAGTAAACCACAGATTGGTCATGTGATAATGCAGATGGTAGTTGCTCTAATCCCCCTAGTACAGGTGAGATTCAGTGGAAAAAATTGATTTTTTGAATGGGTGATTGCAAAACCTCTCCCTATAGTATGGATTGTTGCATGACACATATTGATGGTCATCCGTTATTCAATATCAACAGTGATTCACCACACTATTCCACTGGTCGGTCATTTGTGGAGTGGCCGGAATATTGGGATGGTAGTTTATCTGCTGGTGGGTTGCCAAATGGTTCCCTAAAACTTGATTTTTCAAACACAGATGAAATTTTCTTTGTTTATTATCAAAAATATGATGATGATTGGCCCGAAGAATCCGGTACAAATACTGACCATGATTATCGTCCTCCTGATGATAAATTGTGGACGGTTTATCATGATAATGGCTACAGAACATTTGGGAATTGGGTAGTTGATTTTGTTGGTGTTAGAAAATCAAATGGAAACAATCCTGTAAATCATGAAATGTATAATTCATATGGATTTTCCTTGGGTGATGAATGTCCAACATGTGTTTTTTATAATCCCGGCTCTAACTATATTAGTTCGTACACCACAAGAACAACAACAGAGGGTGTTGATCATGTAGAATGGGATTCCCGCGGAAAGTGGATGGAGTATAAAGTCCACCTAAAGATGAAAACCTGGGCTGGTGAAACCGCAAAGGCAAATGGAATTGCTGAGGTCTGGATAAATGGAACAAAAATAACTGATGATAGCATGGAAGTAAATAAAAATATACAAACTTGGCTATTTGAGGGAAACAGAGCCATTGCTTATCACGTGCTTAAGACAGTATGCCGTGCTTGCGGATGAGATTTTTCGTGACATAATGCTTCCATTAAGTGCAGGGGAAATGTAAGAATTAGCTCAAAATCCTTGCACATGGAGCAAACGATGTACTGGGCTTGCCTCGTTTTTCTGAACACAGATTAAAGAGGGGTAAATCACTATGACAAATTTTTGATTTCATCTATAGCTCTGTCTTCATTCACAAAATAGAATAGGGTCCCCCCAATAATAAACAATAATGAGATAGATGTAATACTAACCCTAGTTGCAATATCACCGCTATATCCCATAGATCTTACTAAGAGACCGACTCCGCCCATGAGCACTGGGCCAATCACTACAGCAAATTTACCTATCATATTATAGAATCCAAAGAATTCGGCCGATTTGTCCACAGGTATAATCTTTGCATAGAATGACCGACTTAATGCTTGAATGCCGCCTTGAACTAGGCCAATTATACTAGATAGAATATAGAACTCGATTTTACTGTTTATAAAGGCGCCCCAAATAGTAACGAAGAGATAAACGATTATGGCGATAAATATTGCCCGCTTTGTGCCGATTCTGCCTCCGAGGTAACCAAATGCTATAGAGGATGGGAACCCAATGAACTGTGTGATGAGCAAGGCTAGGACTATATTGTTGGATTTAAGTCCAATTGAGATTCCATAATCTACAGCCATACGAATGATAGTATCCACCCCGTCTATATAGAGCCAATAAGATATTAGGAATAAAAAGATGGTCTTCATATGACGAACTTGCTGAAATGTTTCTTTGAGTTGTATAAATCCGGACTTAATCATGCCTACTGTAGGTTTTTCCTTTTCACTAGCTGGTTCCTTGACAAATAGGAATAAGGGCACAGAAAATAGAGCCCACCAGATACTAACGGAAAGGAATGACCATCTTACAGCCTCATCAATGGATGTAAATCCAAAGGTTTTTGGACTTAGGGTCATCCATACGTTCAAGGATAGAAGAATTCCACCGCCTAAATACCCTAAAGAGTAACCCAGCGACGAAACGAAATCTATCTTTTCTTCAGAAGCGATACCAGTTATCAGAGAGTCATAAAAGATGTTCCCCCCTGAGAATCCAATGGTTGCAAGGATATACAATATTATGGCAATTTGCCAACTCCCCTTTGCAACCAAGTATAGAGAAGAACTCATCACAATACCTAAATAGGTAAAAAAGAAAAGAAATTTCCTTTTTGATGTTCCCTTATCAGCAATCGCTCCGAGTATTGGAGCTACCATTGCAATAAAGATACCAGCGATGGAATTCGCCATTCCTAACCTAGCCGTGTTGATTGTAGTATCTGTATCAATACTCCAGAATTGATTAAAAAAAATTGGGAAGAAGACAGCCATGATTGAAGTGACATAAGCTGAATTAGCCCAGTCATACATTCCCCATCCAAATATTGCTCTCTTGTTATTAAGTTGCATAATTGATAAATCCTATTATAATATTAATTTTTGCTCGATGGCCTATTCTAAATTATTAAATATATCAAATGCGTAGATGTAATTACTCATTTGAGGAAATATGAGAAAATTTGACAGCATCATTATAGCGTCATCGGGTGAGGAAAAGTCGATTTTCTCTCTTTTGGTGAAATTGCTTTTCGTCGCCCTATTATTTAAGGGCTATTGTTGTTTTTGACAAATATTTTTTTGTACTTGAATAATCCTATTTCCTATGCTCACCTATCTACAACCGCTTTAATGCGTTTTGACCTTGTTCATTGAGAGATAAATATTATGAATTGAGCAATTTAAGTGTTCACAAGGGGGAGAAATGAAGATAATCAATCTTACTGATGAATATAGGGATTTGTATTATGTTTGCCTTGAAGATTGGTCAGAGGAGATTAAAGAGGCGGGTGACCACAAGAGGGTCTGGTATAATAATATGAAAGACAAGGGACTTGATGTGAAGCTTGCTCTTGATGATGATGGAATTGTGGGAGGGATGATTCAGTATATTCCAATTGAACATTCATTTGCATTAGGAAAGGATGTTTATTTTATAAATTGCATTTGGGTTCATGGGCATAAGAAGGGTAGGGGAAATTTTCAGAAAAAAGGGATGGGAAAATCGTTACTTGAGGCTGCTGAAAGTGATGTGAAGGCTAAAGGTGCAAAGGGAATCGCTGCTTGGGGGATTTCCCTGCCCTTTTGGATGAAGTCCTCAGGTATAAAAAGCAGGGATATGAAAAAGTGGATAAGCAAGGGATGCAGGTGCTGCTTTGGAAGCCCTTTGTTGAAGATGCAGAGGCTCCTAAATGGATAAAAAACGAAAAGAAGCCTGACTCTATTCCAGGGAAGGTGACGGTGACAGCATTCCTTAATGGCTGGTGTCCTGCTCAAAATATGATTTTTGAGCGAGCAAAGAGGGCTGCTTCAGAATTTGCTGATAGTGTTGTCTTTCGTGAAATAAACACTTCTGATCGAGATGTATTTTTAGAATGGGGAATTTCAGATGCACTTTTCATAGATGCGAAAGAGGTCAGGACAGGTCCTCCACCTTCATATCAAAAGATAAAGAGGATGATTGCAAAGAGAGAAAAAAGATTATAAAATAAAAGCTCCCCTTCAGTAATTTGCAGAATCGAGCTATCGTTATTAGCGAGGGGAGATTTATTCAATTTGCTTAAGGAGGCAGGAATGAAAATTGAACTAATCTTTCCTGGACGCGAACTTGAGACGAGTAGAGCCACGGCTCTGGTAATGCCCCTGGCTCCAACGCTTTTAGCCGCTTTAACACCAGAGGAACATGAAGTAAAAATAATTGATATGTTATATGGCGATAAAGTGGACTATGACTCCGATGTGGATGTGGTGGGCATAACGGTTCGCACTCCCCTTGCAGTTGTGGCATATGAAATAGCGGATATTTTTTTGGCTAAAGGGAAGAGGGTGGTTTTGGGGGGGCCTCATGTCTATGCTTTCCCTGAGGAGTCCAAGGAGCATGCCACTTCTGTTGTCATTGGCGAAGCTGAAGAGCTGTGGCCGGTTGTTCTCGAGGATGTTGAGAGGGGTATGCAAAGTGATTATTACGTCAGCGGTCCCTATAAAACAGACTTCCTTTCAGGTAAGGTATTTCACAGCAAGCAACGGCCTAGCTTGGCCAATCTGCCTATGATGAGACGAGACCTTCTGCCTAAGAATCGTTATCTGATGGATTCAATGTTTACAACACGGGGGTGTCCGAATCATTGCAGGTTCTGTCCTGTGACTGACATCTTCGGAGCAAAGATTAGGCATCGACCTATCGATGAGGTTGTATCTGAGGTTGCTACCCTGCGGAAACGCTATTTTAATGTTGATGACAGTGTCTTTGGTCATCCGCAGATAGTTGATCGCTTACATGAGAATAATTATTACCTTGATCTATATCGCGAACTCGCTCAACTGCGTCCTCGACACCTTTGGGTGGGCGCTGGAGGGTTGTCTGCTATAAACTACAAGGATGGTCAGAAGATATTGGAACTTGCTACGGAGAGCGGTCTTTGTGCAATAGCCGCAGGTCTTGAGTCAGTGAACAAGTCTGGTCAGACACAATCCGGAGCCTGGAGGAAGTTGCATTGTGCTTCACCCGATACTTTTGATATTGAGACAATGAAGAAGAACATCAGGATCATTCAGAGCCTGGGGATAGAGGTTTGGGGATTTTTTATAGTAGGATGGGATGAAGACACCCCTGAAACCTACAGACAAACATTGGATTTCTGCAATGAATGTAACATTATCCCCTTTATCTTTACCCTCACGCCTATGCCTGGGAGCCAGATTTACCGAGAGTATCTCGATAAGGGAAGGATATTTACGGACCTTTCTTGGGATTGTTACGGCGGTGAGTCAATTGTCTATAAGCATCCCAATATGTCGCCTGAGGAGATGTTTGAAATCAATGGAGAGGTTATGCTCCAAGGATACACCATGGGGCGTATTGTATCCAGGACTTTTCATGCATTGAGAAACCGCTTTTCCTTAGATGTCGCTACAACCTCCTTCTTCACTCAAATGGGATTGAGGAAATCTTACAAAAAGGTCTACATGTCAAAGGAGAAGCATGCATAACCCTGCATCGATTCTTGGTTTTGTCTGTTAGTAGTTTCTATCGATTTACTTGAATAAGATGTGGTTTCGATATGCTCATATTCTTTTGAATAGAGAATGAGTAATACTATAAAGCTTTTTGACATTTAATAATTTTTATGAAATTATCTTGACCGAATATTATACATCATATGATTATGATGTATAATATTCCTATAAATATTAGAAATCATGAGACTCAATGTACTTTTATCGGAAAAGATAATAACACTACCCAATTGTCTTTCATTCTTAAGAATATTGCTAATGCCAGTATTTGGTTATTCTCTTTATCTTGAAGGCACAACAGGAATAAAAGAATATAAATACCTAACCCTTTCAATAGTGGGTTTAATAATCTTAACAGATTTTTTGGATGGCTACTTTGCAAGACTCTTAAATCAGGAATCAAAGATTGGTCAGTTCCTGGATCCTATTGCAGATAAAATTGTATGCACCCTTGGGCTTTTTTTGCTTTATATATATAAGGATTTCCCCTTATGGATTGTTATTCTTATGCTATTAAGGGATATCTATAGCATCGTTGGCGGAATTATAATTTTTTCCAATCGAGATATCCAAGTGAAACCAAACAAATTTGGGAAAATCATGGTTGCATGTATTGGCCTTTCCGCAATAATATACATACTCTCCCCCTCCTATAGCTTATATGGACTAACATTTCAGCTAACCTCTGTTATCCTTATCATAACATTCTTGCTATTATCAACTATCCTCTATTGGAAGACCTATTCAAAGGTATATTTTGAGAATAAAACATAAATACTGCTTCTTCCCTTTATTTTTATTATTTATATTAACGACCTCATCCACTCTATCACAGATAAGAGAATTGGAAGTAAAAACCTTGAATAGGAGACAGTATATTTCTCTATATGAATTTATTGAAGCCTTTGATATTAACAATTCATATGATGTCATTATTGGAAGGGGCAAGTTATTTTACAAGGGATCATATGTCGTATATCAGGTTGGATTTTCCATTATACTGGTAAACGGGGTGTTGGAGAAATCGGATTATCCAATAATTCAAAAGAATGGAGAAATTCTATTCCCAATTCGTATCATTAGCAGCATATTGGGCCACCTCTATCCTTATCTTTCCTTCAAAATAAGAGGAAGGAGCTATTGTTTATATTATAAAAAAAGGGTTTCTCCGGGAGGACAGGGTAAACCTGCTAAGGGGGAGATTGATAAGGATACGAATAAGCTATTAAAGAAAGATAAGATTGATTTTATAGTCATTGATCCAGGACATGGGGGAAAAGATCCTGGGGCTATTGGTAAGGGTGGGCTAAAGGAAAAATGGATCACCCTAAAGATATCCAAACATTTGGAGAGATACCTCAAAAGGAGGATGAAAAAGATAAAGATTAGATTGACTAGAGGTAGTGATAAGTTTTTGGAATTAGAGAAAAGGACGGATATTGCCAATAATCTATTAAAATTGAGAGGCAATGGTATTTTTTTAAGTATTCACGTCAATGCATCCATTTCGCAAAGGATATCCGGCTTTGAAACATATTTTCTATCCCCAAATCCAACTAATGAAGAAGCCAGAGCAACCGCTGCTCTGGAAAATAATGTGATTATTCTTGAAAATAAATCAAAGAGAAAATTTTATGATGATGTTGAATATATTGAAGCTATTATGCTCACAACTCAAATTCAAAAGGAGAGTTTAATGCTGGCAAAATGTGTTCAGCAGGAGATGGATAGAAAGATATGGGAATTTAAATCTAAGGGAGTGAAAAAGGCAGATTTTTTTGTATTAAGAGGCACTCTAATGCCAGCTATTTTAGTGGAGGTTGGTTTTATAACAAATAATAAAGAAGCAAAATTATTAAAAAATAGCAGCTACCAAAAAAGGATTGCCAATGGAATTGGAGATGGTATAATATCATTTATAAGAAAGTATAATAAACAGCTTAATAATTAATGAAAATCTATTGATGTAAGTATTATAAAAATGATTAGATCTATTCATGATAAATTTGGACGTTATAGAACAAGAATACAATCAGATGCCTTTGAGGGTAAAAGATTTATACTGCTTCTCATAACACTATTATTCTTTTTTGACTATATAGCATTCTGTTATCTTACTGGTAGGAGTCCCCTGGATATATTTCCCGCATTTCCACTATTGGATGATAGAGAGCGTATAAGCATCTTTCTTCCTGATATAGATGGTAAGAGTATATTAAAGGAGGAAAGAAGAATTAACCTATTGAATGATAGGGAGGGATTCATAAAGCTGTTGTTTGAAATAGTTGTCAAGGGTTCATATAATGAAAACACCTCTGCTGTGGTCCCGATTGATACCTTTATTAGAAAGATATGGATCCATGATGATAGATGCATAATTGATGTTGGCCTTTCATCCCTTAGCGAGAATGCGGAGATAATTCCAGGCTCAGAACATACATTTCGAATGGCATTGGAGAAAACCATCACTGAAAATATACCATCAATACAAAATGTGACCATACTATCTGGTGGAATTCCTCAGATGATATTATGGGAGGTAGCAAGCTTCCAGGGAGAAAGTGATGAAGTAAGTAGAGACATCAATTCCGGCATTTGATTTGGATAAGGGATTATTTGTACTCAACATTAAATGAAGCTGTTTATTTTTAAATATCAACCTTCGATTATGCAATGAAGAGTTCTTATATACTGATTCTGCTGTTATGTCTATTTATTGTTTGCCTATCTGTATCCTACCTAATCAATATAAATAAAGACCAATCAGAACCAATTCTAGAAAATGGTATTTTTTGGATGGTAAAGGGGAATGAGTCGATTAACAGGTTCGTTACAACACCGATTTTGCTCTATCATAATATAGATGGAGAGGGTATATATTCGTTACAGCTTGACACATTGAAGAGTCATTTTGAATTGTTCAAGAACTCGAATATTAGGATTATTGAACTCTCAGATTTAGTCTCTATACTTGAGAATCCTCATCCATTTCCTGAAAAGGCTATAGCCATCTCCTTTGATGATGGCTTCCTCTCAATGTATACAAAACTTCTTCCCCTGATTAGTGAGTATGGATATCCGACGACACTATTCGTGTATACTGATAACATCTATCATCGGGCAAAGAGGAACTTAACGTGGAAACATCTAAGGGAGTTGGAACAGAACGGAATTAGGGTGGAGTGTCATTCCATAAGCCATGCGGATTTGGATGCCCTGTCAAAAGAGGGGACGAGGGAGGCGAGGAAAAAGCTTTTTGAAGAGATCTATTTGTCAAAAAGGATTATTGAACTTTATTTGAAAAAGAGGATAAAATACTTTGCTTTTCCTTATGGAAGATATAATATAGAAATCATTGGATTGTGCAAGGACTCAGGTTATGAAAGGGTTTTCTCTACAGATTTTGGATCGAATGTCATAACAAGGGATAACTATTGCCTTAGGAGAACACATATAAAAAGAACCCATCAATTGAGGTATATTGAGGCTTTAGTAAAATAAAAGGCATGAATATTCTATTTATTCCTCGATAATTGAGGAATAATATAATTCTCATTCATTAAGGAAGGATTGGATAGGATGATAACTTTAGGGAAAAATTCGAAATTCAAAAAGAGAAAGGGGCCTTTAGTTCTGGTAATTATGGATGGTTTTGGGATCGGCAGGGAAAGCGATGAGAATGCTTTATATCTGGCAAGAACCCTGAATCTGGATAGATTGATGAAGAATTGTTTATATACCGAGTTGAAAGCTCATGGAGTCGCTGTAGGTCTTCCAAGTGATAAGGATATGGGTAACTCAGAGGTCGGACATAATGCTATTGGAGCTGGAAGGATTTTTGATCAAGGAGCGAAACTTGTATCCAGAGCGATTGAATCGGGTAGGATGTTTTCCTCTGATACATGGAAGGAATTGTTAAAGGGTCCTGTTGCTGAAGGGAAAGTGCTGCATTTTATTGGGTTGCTCTCGGACGGAAATGTCCATTCTCATATTGAACATCTTTTAAAAATGATAGAGAGGGCATCAATGGATGGGGTAGGAAAGCTGAGGGTTCATATCCTATTGGATGGGAGGGATGTTCCTGAGACCTCTGCTCTTATTTATGTTGATAAATTGGAAAAACATCTGAGCAAATTCAGGGAGGCAGGTCTAGATTATCAGATCGCCTCTGGTGGTGGAAGAATGATAACAACAATGGATCGATATGAGGCAGATTGGGGAATAGTGAAGCGAGGCTGGGAGGCTCATGTTCTTGGAGAGGCCAGACCCTTTCAGTCTGCAGAGGAGGCTATTCTGACCTTTAGAGAAGAAGATCCAAGCATAATCGATCAATATCTTCCATCTTTCACCATAGCAAACAAAAATGGACCAGTTGGCCCTATTATGGATGGAGATTCTGTAATCTTTTTTAATTTTAGGGGGGATAGGGCAATAGGAATTTCCAGGGCCTTTGAGGAAGAGAAATTTAATCATTTTGATAGAATAAGATTCCCAAAGGTCGTATTTTCTGGTATGATGGAATATGACGGAGATCTGAAAATACCTAGGAAATATCTTGTATTCCCACCTGCAATAGATAAAACTATTAGCGAATACCTTGTGAATATGGGATGCCGACAATATGCTGTATCTGAGACACAGAAATTCGGACATGTTACATATTTTTGGAATGGCAACAGGAGTGGCAAGTTTAGTGAAGACCTGGAGACATATGAAGAGATATTGTCTGACAAGATTGAATTTGACCAGCGTCCATGGATGAAGGCAGCTGAAATAACCGATAAAGTCATTGAGGCAATTAGCTGTGGTGAATACGATTTTATAAGATTAAACTTCCCTAATGGGGATATGGTGGGACATACTGGGAATCTTGAGGCGGCAATAATTGCTGCTGAGGTTGTTGATTTATGTATTGGCCGACTTCTTCCAGTAGTGAGTGATAAGATGGGATTGACTATAATAACAGCGGATCATGGAAATCTTGATGAGATGTATGAACTGGATAGCGATGGGAAAATTAAGATGGGCAAAGAGGGTCGGGAGTATATGAAAAAGACCTCTCACACATTAAATCCCGTGCCTTTCATTATCTTTGATCCGGATTATAATAAGGAATATAGGATAAGAAGATTTGATAATAGTCCTGGCCTTGCTAACATAGCTTCTACACTACTGCTACTTATGGGATATGAACCTCCTGAGGATTATCAGCCCTCAATAATTGAATTTAATTAAAAGCCTCTTAAGAGAAGATTATAATCAATGATTGAGATATTTCCCATTCAATTTCGTTTTATATGAATATATGTTGAAGAAGTCAATATATAATAAATAGTAGGTAGATCGAAAGAAAAATTAAAAAAGACTTGAAATTATTGATATCATAATACTAACGTGATACTGGGTAATGTTGTTTTATAGTGTTAGTTAATTCCCTTTGCATTTGAAGAGAGAGTGGCACTGCCACTCTTTTTTTACAGATTATTACTTAAATAAGAATATAATTGACAATATATAAAAGCAAATCTTGAATTTACAAAGGATTTGAAGATGGCAAGTAATTTTTTTGAAATGTTACACCAGATTGCAACAGAAAAGGGGATACCACGAGAACATATTGAAGAGATTGTTGAATCTGCTATGCTCTCTGCTTATAAAAAGCAATATGGTACCATCAATGACGCTGTTGTTCATTTTGATAGGGATGAGAATAGGGTGCGAATCGTAACGCGTAAGATGGTAGTAAAGACACCAAAGAACCTTGCAGAGGAGATTTCAATTGATGAGGCAGGATTAAAGTATTCAGACGTGAAATATGGGGATGAGATTGAGGTAGAGGAATATCCCCTTGAATCCTTTGGAAGAATCGCAGCACAGACAGCAAAACAGGTTATAGTACAGAAGATAAGAGAAGTTGAAAAAGATATAATACATAATGAGTTTAAGGACAGGGAGGGTGATTTGATAAATGGGTATCTACAGCGGAAGATGAGGGATGCCCTATATATTGATCTTGGTAGAACTGAGGGGGTTCTCCCTGTCAGAGAGCAATCGCCATTAGAACATTATAAAATAGGAGATAGGATAAAAGCCCTGGTGCTAAGTGTCTCAAAGAATTCAAAGGGACCGTCCGTTATATTATCAAGAGCAAACCCCAAATTTGTTGAGAAGCTTTTTGAGATGGAGATACCTGAAGTCTATGATGGTATCATAAGGATTGTTAAGATAGTAAGAGAAGCTGGATTTAGGACAAAGGTAGCAGTAATTAGTGAGAGGGATGATGTTGACAGCGTTGGCGCTTGTGTTGGCATGAAGGGTGTTCGGATTCAATCGATTGTAAGAGAACTTGAAGGGGAAAAGATAGACATTGTTCAATACTCTTCAGATAACGTAATCATGGCCGCGAATTCCTTAACACCAGCAAGGGTTAAGGATGTTATCGCGAAAAAGGATGGAGGGGTTATTGTAGTAGTTGACAAGGATCAATATAGGCTTGCCCTTGGCCGGGGAGGACATAATGCACGACTTGCATCAAGGATGTGTGGATTTGAAATTGATATTAAGACTGAGGAAGAGTATCATGAATTTTTGAGTTCAAAGGAATCTCAGGATATAATTGAACAGTTATTCCCGGAGAAGGAGATTGAAGAGACACCATTGGAGGAGTTATCAGACCTTAAATCAAGGATCATTAAACTTTTGGAGTCTGGTGGTATTTTCTCAGTCGAGGACTTAGTGGAGACTTCTTATGAGGATTTGATAAAGATTGATGGCATTGGTGAAAAAACAGCCAAAATGATTCTAGATATTCTTCAGGAGTCTGTTGATTTTGAGGATGATGAAGATGATGAAGATGAAGGGAGTATAGAGGAATAGCTTAGCAATATTAGGGGATATATGGCCAATTTTATTAACATAATATCATGATTATAGAGAAGTGATACTACACAGCATTTTATAGTATTATGTATTAGTGGTCTTATATAATTTTTACCTAAAGCGGGATTTAATAAATGAAAGCAGTTGATATTGCAACCAAGAACAGGGTTTCATTAGAGCATGTTATGATAATATGTAAAGAGCTTGGCATTTCATGTGAGAATGATGATTCAGACCTTTCTGAAAAGGATGTCTTTCTTGTAGAGAAGAAGATTGAGGTGTTAAAAGAAGAAAGAGCCAGCAAAACCCTTGAACTTTTGGCTAAAAAGGGTGTAAAGGCTGGGGAAAAAGGTAAAAAGATAAAATTGAAGAGAAAGGTTCAGAGATCCAAGGGGTTGATAAAAGATAAACCGGCAGAGCCCTCCCCTGAATTGCCTACGAAGAGTCAGCAATTGGATGAATCCAGAGAGGTTGTAAGAGAAACAAGTGAGAAAAATTTAAAAGATAATAAGATCAATCAGCAAGTGGTTGTTGAGAAGAGGGAACCCACCAAAGGGAAGACCTTTGAAGAAAAGGGAAAGGATAAAGAATCAAAGGGAAAGGATAAAGAATCTGTTGTAGCACCTACAAAAGATGAATCTCAGAAAAAGCGGAAAAAAGGTAAAGAGAAGGATAAAGATAAAAATTATAAGAAGAAATATTATAAAGATGAAGAGGTTGAAAAGGATCTTCATTATCGGAAGAAGAAGGATGAAGTCATACCAGTGTCGGTGATACCCAAGTGTATTGAGATTACAGAGAGCATAACAGTTGGTGACTTGTCAAAGAAGTTAAATATTAAAGCTAAAGAAGTGATAACAAAACTGATGAAAATGGGAGTGATGGCTACCATCAATCAGGTGGTTGATGTAGAAACAGCCGAGATATTAGCTTCTGAGTATGATACAGAGGTTAGGGTTGTATCTCTATTTGAGGAGACACTAATTAAGACAAAGGAGGTAGATAGAGAGGAAGATAGAACTTTAAGACCTCCTATAGTTACGGTAATGGGTCATGTGGATCATGGAAAGACTAGACTGCTCGATACCATAAGAAAGACGAATGTTATTGATCAAGAGATTGGAGGAATAACCCAGCATATTGGCGCATATATGATTATGGAAGGGGATCAATACATAACATTTTTAGATACACCCGGTCATGAATCCTTTACAACCATGAGGGCAAGAGGTGCAAGCATTACGGATATAGTTATACTCGTAGTTGCAGCGGATGATGGTGTTATGCCCCAGACAATAGAAGCGATAAATCATTCAAAGGATGCTGATGTGCCGATAATTGTGGCAATAAATAAAATAGACCTTCAGGACGCCAATATACAGAGGGTGAAACAGGAGTTATCCAATTATGGCTTAGTTCCCGAAGAGTGGGGCGGCAACACCCTCTTTGCAGAGATTAGCGCAAAGCAGAAGATTAACATAGAGGGATTGCTGGAACTTGTTCTTATTCAGGCTGAGATGCTAGAACTCAAGGCTAATCCTAAGCTTATGGCTTTGGGGACTGTTGTTGAGTCAAGAATAGATCCCGGTAGAGGGCCTGTTGCCACTATCCTTGTGCAGGAGGGAATCCTTAGAGTAGGGGATCCCTTTGTCGTTGGTGTATATTCCGGCAAGGTAAGGGCTATGTTTGATGATCAGGGTAGATTCATTAAAGAGGCTGGCCCATCTGTCCCGGTTGAGGTTATTGGGATTTCGGGGGTTTCTTCAGCTGGGGATCCATTTCAGTGTGTTGAGTCTGAGAAATATGCCAAACAGATTGCTCAGAAAAGGCAGGAGCTTCAACGTATAGAGAATGCTAGGAAGATCAGAAAGGTTACCCTAGAAAACATAAGCGAGATGATCAAGGAGGGTGAGATTCAGGAGTTGAGGATTATAGTTAAGGGGGATGTTGATGGATCTGTTCAGGCCTTAAAGGAATCATTAGAAAAGTTTTCCACTGATGAGGTGAGAGTGAAGATTATACATGCAGGGACAGGCGGAATTAACGAATCAGATGTAATGCTTGCTTCAGCATCTAATGCAATAGTGATTGGTTACCATGTAAGACCAACTGCCAAGGTGGCAGATGTTGCACAAAGGGAGGGTGTTTCAATTAAGTTTTATAATGTTATATTTGAGGCAACAAACGACATCAAGAGTGCAATGGAAGGAATGCTATCTCCGGATTATAAAGAAGAATCTGTTGGCATTGGGGGTGTAAAGCAGATTTTTAAGATATCAAAGGTTGGGGTTGTTGCAGGAGGGGTGCTGCATCGAGGCAAACTTGAACGGAATAATAGGATTAGAATAATAAGGGATGGAGTAGTTGTTTATGATGGAGAACTGAAATCCTTAAAGAGGTATACTGATGATGTTTCCGGGGTTGAGACCAATCAGGAGTGCGGTTTTTCCGTTGAGGGATTTAATGACATTAAGGTTGGGGATAGCTTTGAATCATATAGGGTTATTGAGATTGCAAAGACTATGGATATATAGGTGATTGATTATCGCATAAGGATAGGAATACTTGAAAGATGTAATAATTTTATTGTAATGATATGCCTGGTTATAGAAAGGAAAGATTAGAAGAGCTTATCAAGAGAGTAGTGGCTGATACTCTTTTAAAGGATATTAAGGATCCTAGGATCGGATTTGTTACTGTTACCAGGGTAAAGCTCAGCAGGGATTATACAAATGCTGAGATTTGGGTTTCGGTAATCGGCGATGAAAAGGATAGGAAGAATTCATTATATGGATTAAGATCAGCATCGGGTTATATCCAATATCATATTGGGAAGAGTATTAGATTGAAGAATACACCGAGGCTAAAATTTCATATTGACACATCCATAGAGGAGGGTGTTGATATGATTGATCACCTTGATAAGCTTGAGAAGGAAGATACTTTATATGAATAATATAAAGTGATGGTTACAGCCATTTATTCCCGGTATTTTGGCAACAAGCATCTGAACCTCTACTACTCCTTTTAAAAAGAGGTGTTAGTAAATCTCATATCATCTGCAATATATCAAGGTCGTAATGGTCGCTCTATTCAATAATGGATTCTGTTTTACTAATAGATAAATCAGTTGGGAAGACTTCATATCAAACAATATCAGAGCTAAAAAGGCTTCTTAAAATTCAAAAAGCCGGGCATTCTGGAACACTTGATAAGTTTGCTTCAGGATTGCTGGTTGTATGTACAGGATGGACGACAAGGCTTGCTAACCAGTTTCTTAACAGTGATAAGAGATATATCGGAGAGGTGAGATTAGGGATTGTAACAGATACATATGATATAGAAGGCAAAATTATAGAAAGACAGGATTGCACAGGCTTAAGTTATGATAGGATATTGCAGATCAAGAAGCGGTTTACAGGAGAGATGCTTCAGCTTCCGCCAAAGTATTCTGCTATAAAGATTGGAGGGAGGAGGGCTTCTGATCTCGCTAGGGAGGGAAGGGAAGTTGAACTAAAGGAGAGGAAAATATTTATAAAGGAATTGAATATTCAAAAGTTTGACCTTGATAACTCAATTATTACAATTGATGTCCTCTGTTCTAAGGGTACCTATATCAGATCACTCGCTAAGGATATAGGAGAATTTCTTGGGACAGGGGCTTATCTACAGAGTCTTCGTAGGGTAGCATCTGGTTCTTTTTCAGTGGAAAATGCAGTTACATTGAGCCAGTTGACTGAACATGTTGAGGGTAACATTATAGATAAGACTTTTCATTATAATCCAGTTGAGGCTTTATCTGGTCTTAGCTCCATTATAGTAAAAGATTCTATCAGGCATCGAATCATAAACGGTGCCTATTTTAGGAGAGGGGATGTAATAGAGATTAACAACAGGGAAGATAATCCCTTTATGATATTAGATGAGAATAAAAATCTTATTGCCATAGCAGATATAGATATTAGTAATTGGAAAATTGAATATAAGAGTGTGTTTAATAAGGGGTAGTTCTTCCCCAATGATAGACAATCGGGTTTGACGGAATTGAACCCTAATAGAGTATAACAGTTATTCCCATTTATTTCTATGAATTGAATAGGCAGTAAGGAATGATGATTCCAGACAATGAGGAGGATAGATGACAGGCATGAATACCAAGAGTGAGACAATCGGACGATACAGAATTCATGAGAAGGATACTGGTTCCCCAGAAGTTCAGATTGCTCTATTAACAGAAAGGATAAACAACCTAACTGAGCATTTCAAATTGCATAAGAAGGATTTTCATTCACGAAGGGGTCTGCTAAAATTAGTAGGCCATAGGAGAAGGCTCCTTACATATTTGAAAGGAAAGGATTTAGAGAGATATAGAGGTTTGATCCAGTCATTAGGTCTTAGAAGATAGATATGTTTAAGGGTATCCTTGGCAAGGGATTATAGTTATGATTATTCACCCCTATATAACTATCAATGCTTGAGGTATGATTGAGGATAGACCGTTAATTTCATGGGTGTGGGAGATAAAAGCCATTTTTTATGTGGATTAAGTTGTTTTATTGTTCGTATGTTTAATTTGTATACGGTTGTTCCGAGTGTAGGGTATTAAAGCGATAATAATTGACATTAGAGTGAATAATTTATTCAATGTAAGAGGGCTAGATAATAAAAGAAAAGGTTAATAATATGAGTTCGGATTATTATGTAAAGATTGGTGAAGAGAGAATACATTTTAATACTGGTTATTTTGCAAAACAGGCTGATGGTGCCGTAGCAGTATCCTGTAATGAGACAATAGTTCTTGCTACAGTAGTAGCATCAAAGACAGTACAGGAGGGTAGGGACTTTTTCCCCTTAACCGTCGATTATAGAGAAAAGTTTTATTCAGCTGGGAAGATCCCTGGGGGATTCTTAAAGCGTGAGGGAAGGCCTAGTGATAGGGAGGTCTTAACAAGCAGATTAGGGGATAGACCAATAAGGCCGCTCTTCCCGAAGGATTATGTAAATGAGGTGCAGGTCGTTATCTATGTCCTTTCAGCTGATAACCAGATTCAGCCAGATGTAATAGCTATTAATGCTGCCTCTGCTGCACTTATTATCTCAGGGGTTCCCTTTAATGGGCCTGTGGGAACGGTAAGGGTAGGAAAGATTGATGATAAAATAATAATCAACCCTACCTTTGAGGAGATTGAGAATAGCATGATGGATGTCGTCGTTTCTGGAACGAAGAATGGTGTGACAATGGTAGAGGGATTTGCCAAGAATATATCCGAGGATGAAATAATAGAAGCAATCATGATTGCTCATGAGAATATAATAAAAATTTGCAAAACACAAGAGGAAATGAGGGATGCTTGTGGGAAGCCGATAATGAATTATTCTCCGCATGTCATTGACAATGAATTGATTGAAGAGATAGAAAAGGGTTATTATTCAGATATTGAGGGTTTAAGAAATATAAAAGACAAGAAGGATAGGGAACAAGCTTTCGATTCGATAGCTGAGAGGGCAGCAGAGGAATTAAAGGATCGATTTCCAGATACTATTAATCAGGTAAAATCGATTGTGGATAATTTTGACAGAGATATCGTAAGAAAGATGATTCTTGATGATGGTATTAGGGCTGATGGTAGGAGAATAGACGAGATCAGGCCAATAGATATCATGGTGGGCATTTTGCCCAGAGCCCATGGATCAGCGGTATTCACGCGAGGTCAGACACAGAGTTTGGGGGTTGTTACACTTGGAAGTGTAGCAGATTCAAAGAAGCTGGATGCTTTGGAGGGTGAAACATATAAGAGATTTATGCTGCATTATAATTTTCCTAATTTTTCAGTTGGAGAGGTCGGAAGAATAGGGAGTGTCGGGAGGAGAGAGATTGGGCATGGTATGCTTGCGGAAAGATCGCTTGAATATGTTTTGCCAGAAGAAACTGAATTTCCTTATACTATAAGGGTGGTTTCAGAAATCCTTGAATCCAATGGATCATCCTCTATGGCAACGATTTGCTCGAGTTCTTTATCCCTATTTAATGCTGGGGTACCATTGAAGTCATCGGTTGCAGGAATTGCTATGGGATTGGTTATAGAGGGAGAGAAAAGGGCGGTTCTCAGTGATATCCTTGGACTTGAGGATCATCTCGGTGATATGGATTTTAAGGTGGCTGGAACTAGGGATGGGATAACAGGTTTCCAGATGGATATAAAGATTGAGGGTATTACACCGGAAATAATGAAGGAGGTTCTTCTTCAGGCCAGGGCTGGCAGGCTGCATATACTTGATGAGATGGATAATGTTATATCCAGACCGGAAAAAAATCTATCTCCTCATGCACCCAGAATTGTATTGATAACTGTGAATAAGGATAAGATTGGAGAGGTAATTGGCCCTGGTGGCAGGGTTGTTAAAGATATAATTGAAGAGACAGGAGCAGAGATTAATATTGAGAATGATGGAACCATTACTGTGTCAGCTGTTGAACAGAAGGCTGTGGATAGGGCAGTTGAAAGGATCAATGCTATAGTAGAGGAAGTAGAAATTGGCAAGACATACAATGGTATAATTAAACGTGTAATGGATTATGGAGTATTTGTGCAGATATTACCAGGAAAAGAGGGATTGGCTCATGTGTCCAAACTTGGGCATGAAAGGGAAAAAAAGGTTGCAGATTTATTTCATGAAGGAGATAATATAATGGTAAAGGTTATAGGCATTGATGATTTGGGAAGGATTGACCTTTGCAAGATTTAATATACTATTTACAATGATTATACAAGAAAAACATTTCCTGAGTTCATTATTTATTAACTAATTGAAATAAAATGTGAGGCTTATTGCAGGGTTTGGGTGTTGGGTATTCAGATTTGATTATTTATAGAGTTATATAAGTAAGATTGGATAGCATTATTGAATGTTTGTGAAATATAAAACAGATAAGGGGCTTACTGTTCTATTGGAGCCAATAGATAGCGTGGTTTCAATATCATTAGGTTTATGGGTGCAGGCTGGTTCTAGACATGAAACCCCTAATGAAGAGGGGTATGCTCATTTTGTTGAGCATATGTTATTTAAAGGGACTGAAAAATATTCCGCTAAGGAGATAGCTCAGATTGTAGATAGGGTTGGTGGTCAGCATAATGCTGCCACTAATAGAGAATATACTTGCTATTATATAAATGTAATATCCGATTATTTTGAGTCTTCAATTGAATTGCTTGCAGAGATGTACTACAGATCTCTCTTCGATGAGGGGGAGCTCGAAAAAGAAAAGAAAGTGATCATTGAAGAGATTAGAATGTATGATGATACTCCTGATGAGCTAATCCATGATATCTTCATGTCTAGTATGCTATCTTCTCATCCACTGGGGCATTCTATTCTCGGAACTACCGATAGTGTACAGGATGTTAGCAGGGAAGATATAATTGGTTTTTTTAATGAGTATTATCACAATGATAATACCATATTTGTTGTTGCCGGCAAGTTTAAAGAGTGCGAGGCTGTCTCATTAGTCGAGAAGTATTTTTCTGAGAGACTTGGTAACCCTTCAGTCAACCATTCAAGCGATTCTTCTTCCCCCATTAGAATATACAGGACACACATTGAAAGAGACCTCGAGCAGATACACTTTTGTATTGGAACTGATGGATTAAATAAAAGTGATGATGATAGATGGGCTTTATATATTCTAAGTACTCTGCTTGGTGGTAGCATGTCATCTAGGCTTTTCCAGAGTGTAAGGGAAAGGGAGGGCCTTTGCTATTCAATTTATTCTTTTCACTCGACTTATACTGATAATGGTGTATTCGGGATATATTGTGGTACCTCCCCGGATAATTACAACCGCTCGCTGGAATTAATTATTACAGAATGTGAGAAACTTTTAAGGAATGGCATTACTGAACAGGAGATTGCAGATGTAAAGGCTTATATGAAGGGGAATCTTGCTTTAGGATTAGAAAGCACGGAAGTGAGGATGAGTCACCTCGCAGTGAATGAAATGGCATATGGTCGATACTTTTCTTTTAAGGATATTGTAGAGAAAATTGATAATGTTACTATTGATGATTTCAAAAGGGTTTGTAATAGAATTTTCAAAGACAAGCGATTCGCTGTTGCGTCAATTGGAAGACTGAAAGAGATTGATAACAAGGAATTATATCTTCAACATTAATGAATAAAAAATATTTATTACGCCTGCTGCTTCAGCAATAGGTGTAATTAGTCCTTTATCCTTGTGAGTAAAATTTATTTGATACTAATAACATGAGAAAGATATACTGTATTTTCTAACCAAACTCAGGAGATATTTATGGCGGGAAAAAATGATTCCGTTAATAGCGCCATCGGTGAAGGATCAACCTTTGAGGGTAAATTTTATATTAGTGGATCATTGAGAATCGATGGAAAATTTGAGGGTGAAATAAAGACCGATGAGGAATTGGTAGTGGGTGAAACGGGAAAGGTAAAGACTAATATTGATGCCAGGTATGTGATTATAGCAGGAACGGTTATTGGTAATATCAATGCAACTGAGGAGGTTAGGCTTATAGGTTCTAGCAAGGTGAGTGGGGATATAGTTACTCCAATCCTTACAATAGAGAAGGGAGTCATTGCAGATGGGCGGATTACTGTTACTGGTGGTGAAAATAAGAATATAAAAAAGTTAGTGGATGAATGCTATACGGGCGATAAGGTTAAGGAGAAGGAGAACTCAAAAGAGGTTAAATAAATAATTTTTATAATCCGATGATTACAATGTTAGCATTGGGTAAGTTCGCTTTATTTAATGAGAAAAAGATATTCAAAGACATATAGAATTCGTAATTTCTGTGTTTCATTTTTATTACACGAGGTTACACTGCTATACAGCGGGAAAAAAAGGATTTATGTAAAAACAATAAGTTGGAATAACTCCTTACTTACAAGAAAGAGAATAATTGTTATATCCACCTTTGTTTTACTCAGCATATTCCTTATTCTCGCTTCATATAAAATCAGGGATAGCGATGAGTTATGGACAGATGAGGAGAAGAAAAACAAACTTCTTCTTTCGCATAATACAGACTATTCCACACCCGAGAGTATTACCCCCCTTCAAATTAGGTTTCATAAGGTGAAAAGAGGAGAGACCTTGAGTGAGATTGCACAAGAGAATGGGGTTTCAATGGATACTATTTGCGGAACTAATTGTCTCAATTCGTATGATATAATTAGGGAGGGCGCTATTCTACGAATTCCCAATAAGGATGGGATCCTTCACAGGGTTAAGAAGGGTCAAAATATTATATATATTGCAAACAAATATAAAATATCAATTGATAAGATATTATCTGAAAATAGTATAAAAAATTATGATTTTATATCTATAGGTGAGGATATTTTTGTTCCAGATGCAAAACCATTAAATATAATCCCTGGTTTTTTATGGCCTGCTCAAACCAAGTATATTACCAGCGGTTATGGTTGGAGAAGGCATCCAATTAATAGAAGGAGACACTTCCATTTAGGAATCGACATTAGGTCTAAATACCAATGGGTAAGAGCGACTAAATACGGTAAGGTTACTTTCACAGGATGGCTTGGGGGATATGGAAGAGTTGTAGTAATAGCGCATCCCGGAGGATGGAAGTCCCTATATGGGCATCTCTCAAGGTCAATAGTTAGAAAAGGGCAATATGTGAAACAGGGCCAGTTTATAGCTAGGAGCGGCAATACTGGGTACTCATCTGGACCACATCTTCATTTTGAGTTATTGAAGAAGGGAAAGCATATCAATCCCTACAAGTATTTGAGATAGTGTGACTTTTATATTTTTTTGAATAAGGAATTTAGATTTTTTTAGATCCCACATGCATTCAATAATCAATAATTCGTCAAAATTCTATATCAAATCATAGGATTTAACTAAAGCCTTATCCTTCACCTATTCCAAATTCGGAACCTTAATTTAAATAACAAAACTAAGTGGAATTACTTATATGCTTAAGAATGCTAATTTTCTTTTTGAAATAGGGACAGAGGAGATCCCTGCTGCTTATATCCCTTCCGCCTTAAATGCGATGATGGAGATATTTAAGCAAAAGCTTAATGATAGTAGAATTGAATTTGATGAGATTGAGGTCTACGCAACACCTAGAAGACTGGTTGTTCTTGTATCTAATATGGCGAGTTTCCAAAGGGAGTGTGAAGTTGAAATAAAAGGTCCTTCGGCTAGAGCAGCATATAATAGCAATGGCAGCCCAACAAAGGCTCTCCATGGTTTTATGAAGGCGAACAGCATTAAGGACAATGATGTTTACAAAAAAATGACAGATAATGGAGAATATGTCTATGCAATAAAAAAAATGGAAGCCTTGAGCACACCAGATATCCTACCGGAGATATTCGAGTTTATAATCACTAGTCTCTCTTTTCCCAAAAGGATGAGGTGGAGTGATAAAGATATTAACTTCCCCAGACCGATTACATATTTCCTTATTCTCCTAAATAATAGGGTCATCCCTTTTGAGTTGTCTGGAATCATATCATCTAATACCACTAGAGGGCATTATATCCAATCCAATCAAATGATAGAAATTGTTGATATCAATGAATATGAAAAAAGGCTTCAAAAGCATGGAGTCATTCTAAATCATCATGAAAGAAAGGAATTCATACGAAAGGAATTGTCCAATGCAGCGAGTACACTTGGGGGTGTCTTAATTGAAGATGAAGAACTTCTAAATAGAGTAACCTTTCTTACTGAGAATCCCTGTATTATTGCATGTGATTTTGATGAATTATACCTGAAAATTCCAGAAATAGTCTTAATAACTGAGATGAAGGAGCATCAGAGTTATTTTGCCTTAAAATACCCTGAAGGTGGATTGATGCCAAATTTCTTGGTCGTTTCCAACAATCCTCAGACCTCATATATAAAAAAGGGGAATGAGAAGGTAATTACCGCAAGGTTTAATGATGCCACCTTCTTTTTTAATGAGGACAGGAAGATCAAACTCGTTGAAAGGGTTGAATCATTAAAGAGCATACTGTTTCACAAAGATCTTGGGACCATTGATGATAAAGTGAAGAGAATTGCTACTATCGCTGAGTTCATCTCAACCTCTTTACATGTTAAAGAGGAGGATATGAATAAGATAAAGCGGGCAATTATTCTCTGCAAGGCTGATCTTACTACTTTGATGGTTTCAGAGTTTTCATCTCTTCAGGGAGAGGTGGGAAGGATCTATGCCCTATTAGATGGGGAGGCCCTGGAGGTTGCAAATGCAATAAGTGATCACTATAAACCTAGACATCAGGACGATGAATTACCTAATAATATGATTAGCATTGTTGTCTCTTTGTCAGAAAAGCTTGATAACATCTTTGGTTCCTTTTCTGTGGGCAATATTCCAAAGGGTTCAGTTGATCCTTATGCTTTGAGAAGACAGGCAACAGCCATTGTTGAGATGTTAATAGTCAACAAGATCAATCTATGCTTAAAGGGTGTGGTTGGTCATATATCAAAGCACTATAAAAATGGTGATTCCCTTGTGGAGAAGATATTACATTTTATTACAGCTAGAACTAAGACTATTTTTCTCGAAAATGGCCTAAAGCATGATGAGATTGACGCTTGTTTATCTATTGGCTTATATGATTTTTACGAATTGTTCATTAGAGCAAAGAGCTTGAGTGATTTCAGAAAGATGGAGGGTTTTACTCAGATGTTATTGAGTTTTAAAAGAATGAATAACATCCTTTCAATCTTTATGGATAAAAATCCAGGATACAGGCTTCAGTTTAATCCAGATATTCTTAAAGAGGAAGAGGAAAGGGATTTATATAGTTTTTTTAATACCAGACAAGCCAAGATAGAGTGCTTCTTGCGCACTAATCGATATATAGAGTTATTTAGACTTCTTATTGATGGAAAATCGATAATTGATAGTTTTTTTGATTCAGTAATGGTTATGATTGATGATATTGAGTTAAGGGATAATAGGCTAGCCTTATTAACAATAATTTTACATCCATTTAGAAATTTTCTTGATTTTTCGAGAATCGCAGAATAGGATGTAATTTTATTATATTAGCTTTGGTATTGGATGTTGAATTTTTTAGATTAGAAAATGTTTAATAATGTTGCTTCACAATGAGGAATTTGAGTAATAAAAGATTCGCGAGTTTGAAGAAGTGAATAAAAGGATCCAGAGATTTGCATACATTAAGCTCACCCCAATTATTAAGCGGAGAACGCGCTTATATTATAATACTATCTCCCTATTTGAAATAAACAAAACCTATCTCCTTATTTAGAGAGGAGACTGCTGATTTATTAACATATAATTATACGTCTTAATTCTACGGGTATAGCAATGGATAGACATTTTATTTGGAGCAGGAAAACAATTGAGGATGTTATATATACAGAAGGTATAGGCATTCATTCTGGCAAGTCAATAAGAATGAAGCTTTTGCCAGCGGAGGTTGATACCGGTATTATCTTTATCAATAAGAAATATGGAATAAAGTATCCGATAAAGGCTATCGCGGAATCAGTAATTGACACTAACTTTGCTGTTACACTTTGTAATGGGAAGTGGCAAGTGAGGACAGTGGAACATCTCTTATCTGTATTCTATACGTTTGGTATAACAGATATTATTGTTGAGATTGATGGGGATGAGATACCAATCTTCGATGGTTCTGCAACACCAATAATAAATCTTTTTAATGAAAAGAGATTTTATATATTCGAAAAGGGGATTGAGCCGATAGAGATAATAAATCCCATTTGGATAATGGATGGCGATAGATTCATCATAGCATTACCTTCTGATGTTCCAAAGATATCCTATACAATAAGATACGATCATCCAATTGTTAAAACACAGTATGCACAATTTACCCTAACTAAGGATACCTTTAAAGAAGAGATCGCTCCAGCAAGGACATATGGGTTTGAAAAGGACGTTGAATCCCTACAGAAAAGTTCTTTCGCTATGGGTGGAAGCCTCAACAATGCTTTAGTAATATCCGATGATTCATATATTAATGAACCCAGATTTTCAGATGAATGCGTTAGGCATAAGATTCTTGATTTTATAGGGGATATAGCACTAATCGGAAAGCCAGTATTGGGTTATTTCATTGTCTGTAGGTCGGGACATACCTTTGATATCCGTTTTGTGAAAAAGATAATTGAAATATATTCTAATATTGATATCGGAAAGAATATAGATTCCCCTATCTTTGCCAGACGGAAGGTATAAGGCTTAGTCAATGAGTAGTGTTTTAATAATAGAATTTATATCATATATATATGTATGATTCTCATATTACTGGCTCAATTCATGAATAATTAGGTTATCATAGTCAGCTATTGCAGTACTATTAGTATCATTTGAGTCCGTTAAAATACCAATGAGTATGGGATTATACTTAGGGGGGGTGCCAAATAAATTGATATAGTCTAATAATACATTTCGTTTTTCAGAAATCCATTTATTTAACAATTTCTTGCCAGATTGTAGCACCAAATACTTCCCTTCAAAGATTGTTTTACCCATTTTGACCTTTTCCTTTTGAACAACCTTCCCAATTGGCAGGGTTGTGCTCCATAGATATTTAATAACATTCACGGGTTGGTATTTCCATGAGAGGAAGGGTATACTATTTCTCTGAAATATGACATAAATGCTTGCAGTTGTGTCATTTCTCCCTCTTGCCCCTTCATTAGCTCCTTCAGCTAATTCAACAGCCCTCCATCTCCAGGTGAGTATAGGATATCGCTTTATATTCCACTTAACTTTCTTTGCTATCTGTATCGATGTTCCTATGGATTCTGCATGCAAAAATCTATTGTTGTTGCTTGTTTGAATCTTATATATTTTGTTAGCTTCTTTTATTGGCGCATTGCGCAATAACCATGTTTGAAAGAGATCACCTCTCGGGTGTTCAAAATTATCTATAACTATTAAATTGTTTTTCCCAAAAGTTTGATCTGGACAAATAAGATGTAATTGAAGTGATAGTGTTAGGTAGAGCAATGTCTTTAAAAAAAGTTTAACCTCTATATTCATATCAATCCCTTTAAAATACAGGAACTCTTAAGCTTGTAGGCTTGGATCGTCTTTATTATAATTGATAGGTTAGCAACATTAAAAATAAAGGTGATGAACAATTCTCTTTAATTATTTTTTTGAGAAATAAACTCTTATAAGGATCATAAAAAAAGTCACTTGCAATTTAAAAGGTATATTAGAATAAGGGTATAAGGGTTTATCAGAGTTGTTAACCTAATTATATTAACGTGATCGATCCGTTAGAGTCAAGCAATTGAGTAATTATTATAGAAATTAATAATTCACATATAATCCTTTATGTCCTTCAGGGGGGAAGTTTAAAATAATAGCTATATTTTTCCAATTTATCTTCTCTCTATAAGTAAAAGGGTTGTGATCAAATAATTTAGGAAAAATATGGAGTGGAAGAAATGAAGATTTTTGATGGAATATATGCCTATATATGGAGAGGCGTTTTCGAAAATAATTGTAATATGTTTTATTTTGGTGATCCCTTAAACATTCTATTTGATCCGGGATTGACACGCTATATTGATTTAAGATTTGAGGACATGAAAAGGGATGGAATTGATATAGAGGATATCAAATATATTGCAAATACCCATTCACATCCTGATCATTTTGAGGGTAGTGAATACTTTCGCGAAAGGGGTGTGCCAATCGTAATATATAATGATGAAATAGATTTTATAAATGAGATTGGCCCAGTGATTTTTAAGATGCTTGGAATTCAGTTACCATCATTATCATTTGATAAAATTCTTCAAGAGGGTGAGTGGAAGGTAGGCGATATTTCTCTTGAGGTATATCATACACCCGGGCATTCTCCTGGTTCAATGTGTATATATTGGCCAGAGAAAAAAGCGCTTATCTGTGGCGATTTGATTTTCAAGGAGAGCGTGGGTAGAGTGGATTTCCCGGGAGGGGATGCAGTACTGCTTAAGAATAGTATTGAGAAGATACGAAATCTAGATATTGAGATACTTCTTCCTGGACATATGGATTATATTATCGGTAAGGAAGCTATAATAAGAAATTTTGAATTTATTAGTCACTATATTACCATGATATAATAGATATCGCAGGTTTAGTTTAATAGTATGTATTAGTGATATATCTCACAGATACTGATAAATATTTTTTTATTTGTCGATGTGGGATGGTAATTGCAGATGACAATTTGTATAGTATGATAGTACAGCCAAATTTCAATTTCGGAGGGACTAAGCTTTGAGAATCTGTTTGTTATGCTATAGAGGGAATCCATATTCTGGCGGGCAGGGTATATATTTAAAATATATTGCTGATGAACTACTGCGTCAGGGTCATGATGTTCATGCTATTATAGGCCCGCCATATCCAACTATGAGTAAGGGAGTAACAGTCCACTACATATATAATAATGAGTATTTTATAAAAAAAGGCATTCATGTGATAAACAATGAGTTCCCTTTTAATGTTTTGAGCCCTATCAATTTCTATGAATATTTCAGCACAAGGTTTGGTATATTTTCTGAAATCATGGCCTTTAGTATAAGGGCATATCTGAAGTTGAAGGAACTCTCGAGACAAATAAAATTTGACATTATTCATGACAATCAATGCCTAGGGTATGGGCTTCTCCTGATGAAGTCTCTTGGTATTCCAATTATTGCCACTGTCCATCATCCCTTGCATATTGATCTTGAAAAAACTGTTGAAAGAGCGCCAAACTTCAGGGTAAAGATGGGTCCGGTTCTCTTCTATCCAGTCCTAATGCAAAGGCTTGTAACTCCGCGACTTGATCATGTTATTGTCGTTTCTGAGGATTCTAAAAAGAAGACAAATCGCTATCTTAAGGTGCCAATGCAAAAGCAAACTGTGGTGTATAACGGCCTTGATAGAAGTATATTTAGGCCTATTAAGGGGATAAAGAAAAAAAGGGGTAAGTTGATCTTTGTTGGGAATGTAGAGGATAGAAAGAAGGGCTTTGTCTATCTTTTAAAGGCGATGAAGCAGGTGAATAAAAAAGCCTTTTTGACAGTTGTTGATGGCGGTTCACCACACAGAAAGAGCACACTAAGATTGATGAAAATGCTTGGAGTTGGAGATAATATAGAATTTACTGGAAAGGTTACAATTGAAGAGCTGGTGAAGCATTATTGTGAATCTGAGATTGCGATTGTCCCCTCTGTATATGAGGGCTTCGGTTTCCCAGCCGCTGAGGCCATGTCGTGTGGTATACCGGTAGTTTCTAGTGATGGAGGCGCACTTCCGGAGGTTGTTGGGGATGCTGGAATTGTTGTTCCAGCCAAGGATGATGTCGCTCTTGCAGGAGCAATAAATGATCTTCTGAAAGATGGTGAAAGACTTAAACTCATGGCGCAAAATGGCATTAAGAGGGTTGAGGAATGCTTTAACTGGGAGATCGCTGTTAATCAGATGATTGGAGTATATTCGAAATTTGTGTAACTATATTTGTTATCTGCTTCCCTCTTTTACATTAAACTCCCACAATTCAACGAGTTTATCAAACATTCGATCACGAGGTTTTCCCTCAAATGCCTTGTTGCGCCTTTTTATTAGAAACGCAACAGTAGAATCCTCTAAAAGAAATTGTTGATTTAGTTCATTGAGTTTCCTGATCAGATAGTTCAAATTATGCGTTTGGAAATTGCCAAGATATTTGGTAGAAGCAACTGTAGGCTCATATTTATGCAGTAGTTCTGTGAAATATAGGGAGAGTCTCCATGCATCAATGCTGCCGGAAAGACCTTCTTTATAGTGCATGCTTAGCTTTTCGAATAATGCTATTCTGTGATAGTATGAATCAAAGATAACAGGCATATATTCAGGAAAAATATTCATAACCTCCATCAGATCGATTGGCTCATCCTTCTCCAAAAAGTAATTAAATATCCTAATGCTATGCTCTGTTTCTGGTTTAACATCAATGAGTTTTATATATAGGTCCTTGATTAAGGTTCGTACCCTTCCAGCCTTTTTAAAGTAAACCTCAATCTCAACTGGCTCAATATAGAAGTTTTTTTTATCTTCAGTTGTCATTATAAATTGATAAGCGCCATCAACGAAAAAATGCAGTAATAATATTATTGAGCGGAAAGAAGAATACAAAATGATTTCTAAGTGCTACTTCTCTTCATCCTTGGTCTTCTTCAGTAAATTCTGTATTAACTTGAAGTGCTTTTCTGAAAAGGCAAGCTTTTTTGCCTTTGTCAAATCATCAGTTATATCTGTCCCTTTATCTATTTTTTCTTTTATTATATCAATTATCATATAGAATTCAATGCTTATTTGCATTAGTTTCTTATGTGAAATTCCCCAGAGAGTGTCCCCCTTTTTTACAACAATCCTTTCTTTATCTAGCAATATAAAAATATTACTAGGAAATATCCAATCAGGATTCTTCTTTTTTAAGGTCTTAAAATCAAGCCTTTCATAACCATTCCTCACCGCTACCTCGTCTGCATAGAGATATATATCCTTGTCGGAGATATGAATATTGTATCTCTTTATAAGTTTTTCAATCTTTCTGCTCTCTCTTTCAATCCTTATTCTCTCCTGATATCGTTGATAATAATTAAAACTCAATAAAGATACAATAAAGATGAGTGCAGTGAAAACTAATACCAATAACACTCGTGTGATTTTTCTCAACCTCATCCTAAAGATGCTTTTTGTCAGCTCTTTGGTGTCATTTTCAATATTTTCAGATAAGAGACCTTCTCTCTTTTTTCTAAATTTGTCATCCATCCAAGGGATATCTTTATCTCTTTTATGATGTTTATTATACATATTTACTAATTCGTTAAATCTTCTTCTATCATTTATTATCCTTTCGCGGAAACCCCTATAATCAATATTACTATCATCTGCAAGATATCCAATCATCTCCTCTCCATCTTCTGCTACAAACGACACAGCTTCTTCTGAAATGGCAACATCTATTTTTTTTATAAACTCATAAATTGAATTATTATAAAATGTTAAAATAATCTTGAAGTGTTCTTTATTATTAATAAGCATGGTATTATTATTAACAAGGGATCGAAGTTTATAGAGTGATTTCTGGATCAAAGAGACCAATTTTCTATCAGTTGTTGAGTTCTGGTTTAGTCTTAAGATTGATATAACGTTAAAGATATCCTGCATTTCGTTGAAGGATAATTCCTTCCCTGGCGCTTGGTTATGAAATATTACATCATGAATACTCTTTATATAGTCATCAATTAGACCAGATGCTAAATCCCTGTCATTAATTAGACTTATTGCACTTTGAAATATGTTTTCAATGTTTGTATGTTTTTGGAATTCATACTGAATGAATGGATAGAGTACTATATTCTCTGTGCCAATTACTTTCGATATGTTTTTATTTCCATCATAAATAATTATGTATGGGGTGCTCACTGATTTAAATAGTATGTTAATCTTCTCAAAAATAGTATAGGGAATAAAAATCGCATCAAGGGTTTCTTTAAATATTTCTTGAATGCCAGTGTAACTCTTAATGTAGGCGATTGTGATCTCCTTATATGCAGGCTTAATACTTATATATGTGATTATCAGATTAAGTGTCCCTGGATAGTTCCTAACATTTATTCCATCCCCAGTATTGAAGGACAGGCCATTGGAATCCTTTCTTATTATGGACACATCTGAAAAAAGTTTTTGCATCAGATCGATTTTTTCCTTTGAATCAGAGAATAGCTTTATACGACCTCCTTTACTGTTCTTCCATTTTATAAATTTTGTAATGTTCAAAAGATTTGAGTTTGGGATTATTATTTCTCTTACTCTAGCAGGATCGATTCCCAATCGTGCAAATCCTTCAAAATAATTATTTGGAAAATGATAAAAGGTGAAGTATCTATTTTTATAAAAAATAGGATTATTGCCAAATAAAATAATACCTGAGTCAGCATATCTCTTTGTATCCTTGTTGGTGAATGAAATTATATCATGTATTTTTACATCGGTGATTGTACTTCTTTCGACTTCTTCCAGATCAAAGACCTTGTTATCATTAAGAATGACTGAAAAATTGCCATTAATATAAAACACTCCGATGAAGGTGTCTTTGTCGGAGATTATTTTTTCTTTTGATAAAGATGGCAAATCTGTTTCAACATCAACGATTGGGACGTTTGAGAGATCAATCCCGAAGATATTCTGAAAATTCAAGTACCTCTTAATGATGGCTTTGCTTCCAACATATCTATTTGATCCAATCTCTTTGAGATGAATGTTGAATTGTTCATAGGCAGGATTCCCAATAATTCTATCAGGGATAATTACATTCTCAATAAGGGGTATACTCTTCACAGGCAGATTTATCCAATTCCCAATTCTTATAAAGGGTTTAGGATCATCAATAGAATCTCCTGTAAAGATTATAAAACATTCAGGATCAATAATAAACAATCTATCGCTATCCTGTTTAATGATATCCTCAATTTTCATTTTAAATTCCTATTGCATCGATTTATTATCTTTATAATTGCCAAGAATAGCCAATATTAGGCAGAAAACTATTAGTTGATAGGCTCACCTCTTCTGGAATTAATGAATAACGAAAAACAAATATTGTATTATAATATGGAGTATTTCAAGTAAAAGTTAATTTAGAGGAAGTAAAAAAAAAATACAAGGATAATTTAGAAATTAGATTGGTGCTGAGAATTTGGGAAGCGAAATGTCAAAATTATAGGTTTGAAATAGATTAAAATATGTTTATCCGTTTAAATTGTAGAAG
>JAXHTS010000025.1 GCA_034190085.1 Spirochaetota bacterium | reverse complement strand
TAAAAATCTATGGTTGTATCAATATTGTTTTGTTTATGCTTGTTTTGATGGCCAAGATAGGCCCTTGGCAGTAGTGTTGTAATTATTATCGGTAACTTTGCAACATTGTTTGAGGAGTGAATTCTCTACTTTGAGGAGTTGTTCCTCTGACTGGGGGAAGAAATCCCTAAAATCGGGGAGCAAGTCCCTGGATTTGGACATTCTTCAAATGAGATAAATAATTGATATCCAAAGGCAAGGAATCGACTTGGCGTCGCTTTGCGATGATTGCGGCCAATACCAGCCTGATATGCTGTTTACCTGAGATTTGCTGGGGCGGTTTAAAAACATCCCTCTTATTTCATGGTTATGTGCCTGCGGGAGGTCGTGGTCAGTAGAGCATTTTATTGAGTTAGATAATTGCGATATTTGAGGTGGAAGTGATGTTTATTTCATGAATGGAAAGAAAGGTTTTACAAAATGTTTACGATTATTGGAATAATCCCCAAGGTTTAGCTGACAGGCTTAATAAACATAATTCTCCAAATAATCGTATTGCTGGTTGTGAAATACATGAAAGATATGGTGAAAATGGATTTAATGATGGTGAACTTGGTCTTTTGTGCTTGGAATCAGATTGGAAAGAAAATAATTTTGAATCTGAAAAAGAGATAAATCGTAGAGATATATGTTTTAGAATTGCAATACAGAGACTAAAAGCTGATAAATATATTGAATATAAGCATGATCAGGTTGTTGCAACGGATAAAGGTGTCATGGCAGCGACAGATAGTTGTTGGGTGTTTACAATTTTTAGAGAAAATAAAACATGGTTATTATCACTCATAATTTCTCTTATAGCGTTGATGATTTCAATTATGAGTTTAATGAAGAGGTAAATTTATACAGTAATTTCCCATCAGCAATAATAACAGTAACCACTCATTAAGTGAGTGGGGTAGGGATGGACTATCGGCTCTTCTTGAGGGATGTCATTCCTGCGAATGCAGGAATCTCTGTTAAAAAGTATAGATTGAGATAAATCCCCGCTTTCGCTGGGATGACATTATACTGATACTACTATTCTTTCCGAAAAGAGTATGAGCTTACAATAGTTGATAAATATGAATATTCCCGCCTTCTCATGTCTTTTGCGCTAATTGCGAATGGGGCATGGAGTTTATAATATCCCTTATGCGCAGCGCCTTGTTGTGCTGCTGTCTTGCGTAGTGTGGGATTACTATAAGCGGATCCTGTCCTCTTTTGAATAGATAGAGAACCCTCCACCACGCGCAAATCCCACAACAGTGATCGCCATTTCTCTGGCAAGCAGAATAGTCTGATGAGTAGGCGCGCCGCGGGATATGGTAATAGCGATGCCGCTTCTTCTGGCCTTGTGTAATATTTCCGATGATATCCGTCCCGTGCTTATTAACGCTGTTCTTGAAAAATCTATTCCTTCCATCAATCCCTTGCCAATGACCTTGTCAACTGAGTTATGCCTTCCAATATCATCGATATGTATTCCTGGAATGGATCCCTTCTCGCTAAGGGCTGCAGTATGAACGCCTCCGGTGGAGCGGTAGAGTATGGAACAATGCTGAAGCCAGCGCGCAATCTCAATAATCTCATCATGACTGATAGTAATGTCATTTTGAAGCGGATGGCGGGAGGAGATTTCATTCATGTTCGTATACATCACTCCCTTGCCGCAGCCTGATGTATACAGTCGTTTATGAATAATATCCGGATTCAGTTTTTTCTTCAATTCACAGTATGCGGCCCATCTCGTTGAATCCAGTGTATATGATTTAATATCATCAAAGGAGTTGATGAAGCTGGATGAATAGAGGAATCCTATTGTTAGCTCCTTCAAATGACTAGGGGTGCACAACATGGTGACGATCTCGTCGCCATTTGTAATAATTGTTAGCGGCACCTCCGTTGCAACGCATTGTTTATCAGGAATCGCCTTGCCCTGTTTAATTCTTATTATGTCTAAATCAATAGAGGGGCCGAAATCAACCTGATCTGACATTATGAAACCATCCTTACTTTTGGCGCTTACATCTCATTTGGAGTCTATATACCAGCGCCCTGTTCAAAGATTGATTCAGTTGCTTTTGATTGTAGTATCCGTGTGCCTGGCGGAACATCCTTAGTGAGCCACACATTCCCTCCAATAACTGAACCTTGTCCAATGGTCACCCGTCCAAGTATTGTCGCTCCGGAATAGATTATCACATCGTCCTCCACGATAGGATGACGTGGAATCCCCTTAATGGGTTGTCCATCACTATCTAGGGGAAAGCTCTTGGCGCCTAGAGTAACGCCCTGATATATACGGACATTGCATCCGATAATGCAGGTCTCGCCTATTACAACGCCAGTGCCGTGATCGATAAAAAGGCTTTCGCCAATTACTGCGCCCGGGTGAATATCAATGCCTGTGGCAGAGTGTGCCATCTCAGTAATGATTCTGGGAATGATCGGGACATCGAGTTTATGCAGAGCATGAGCAATCCGGTAGTGAATCAAAGCGCTGATCGTAGGGTAGCAGAATATGACTTCGCTAACACTATTCGCCGCTGGATCGCCCTGATAGGCCGCATTGATATCAACGGATAGAATACTGCGAAGATGAGGCAGTTGATTTAGGAATTGCTGTGTGATGTTGCGTGACCTATCTTCGCATTCATCACAACACGCATTATCGCCTTCTACACATGAAAAGCAGAAACCCCGCTTGATCTGTTCTGAGAGGATTATAAATATCCTGTTTATAGCAGCGCCGAGATAATATTTCATTGTTACAGGCTTAACATCGGAATTGCCAAAATAACCGGGGAATAAGACGGATCGAATAAGCTCCATAACCTCTTGAAGGTCTTCAATAGATGGCATAGGCACAGCATGATTAGAGCGGTGATATACTGACTTATATGACTTTGGTTCACAGAGGTGATCTAATATTTTGTTGATCTGTTGCTCTATGAGTGAGTCATTATTCAGATCATTTATCCTTTTCATTGTATGTACCCGAGAAGTCCAGGTCGTTATTTGTAAAATGAAGCTTATGATACCAATATCATTGGTGCAGGTATTAACTGATCATATCAATAAACAAAAGAATATTTCTCTGTCCACTACTTTTTTCAACATCACTTTGCATTGCCTGAAAATCGGTTATTCGCATACATTTGAATAATTTAGTTATACTCCTCCTCATCAATAGTGAGAGTGGGTTCAGTAGAGACGTGTTTACGCCTCTCATAATGAGCTCTAATTTCTTCAGTACTTAAGGCCCTGTCGTAAATGGCAACTTCATCAATAGTTCCATTGAAATCATAGTTGCTGTTGAGATCCGATCTTGTCCCAATTGTTAAGTCCGCTGTGCTGAAATGCAATATCCCTGATACAAAAGTGGTATTAACCAATACTCCATTCACATACAACCTTTTTGTTGTTCCATCGAATGTTCCAACAACATGATACCATGTCCCAGTGCTTAATGAACCGCCTTGTAGATTGTTATAATTATATCCATCAAAACTTGTCAAAAATCGAATTGAATTTGAACTTTGATCTACAGCTAAAGCGTAACTCCTTTGGCCCGAGATGTCATACTTCGATACAAAGTATTGATATTGAAAACCAAATAAATCATCTGGATTACACCACGCTTCAATAGTAATGTCCATAAGGTCTAAACTACTGTTGTCTGGCACCAATACATAATCAGACCCTCCATCAAAATCGAGAGAATCGCCATTTGAAAAGCCTATGCTGCTATCTCCCCATCTTCCACCATCAGCTCCAACCCAGCCAGCATAGTGATTCGTGCCTGTATTATTGTTTCCGGATGAATCCCCAATAGTATTCCCAGATCCCTCATCCATATGCCACAGGCCAACTAATCCTGGTGTATCAAAGTCTTTTGTAAATGTACAATCAAAATCAGAAACAGCCTCCGCGCTTTGATTTCCATAGTAAAGATAAAGCATGGTCTCTCCCCCGCTTGGGATAAGAGGCACGTTCACCCATATAGATGTTTCCTCTAATCCATTGTTCCATGTTTCTATCCAATAATTGATCTCTATTTCTTCATGATTTATTGTGTCGTAATAGGTAAATCTTATATCATCCCCATCATTGCTTGATACATGATCAAAGTTGAGATTTGAAGAATCAAAGAACATATTGATTTGAAAATCTGTTAGATCTCCGTTATGTGCCTCCTCAGTTATGGAGATTCTATTTCTATAGCTCCAAGATGAGTCCCACCAATCATTTATAACGGTGATGGTGATTACCTCAGAATCAGTCAATTCAGGAAATCCATCGTCACTCACTGTGAAGAGAATGTCTGGATATATGCCTGATTGTGTATTGTCAGGTATCCAGCTAAATACTTGAGTATCAGCGTCAAAATCTGCTCCCAGTGGCAGATTTTCTGCTGTATATGTGAGTGTATTGCCGGCATCCGGATCGCTGGCGGTGATGATGAACTCAAGAAGCTCCCCTTCTGTGACTATACTGTCGCCAATTGGATCAAGCACAGGCGGACGATTTACATCTCCAACCATAATGTTGATGGTTTCAGAGTCGCTCTCTGTTGGGATTCCATCATCAGTAACCGTTAATACGATGTTTTCATGATTGCCCGACTGATCATAGGATGGCGTCCAGCTAAACAGTCCTGTTATAGGATTGACGTATGCTCCTGATGGCAGATTGCTTCCGGAATAGGTCAGATTATGGCCGTCAATATCTGTTGCTTGTAAAGTGAAGGTTAATAGAACTCCCTCATCGGCCGTCCTGTCTCCAATAGGATATAGCACAGGAGGACGGTTAATATCACCAACTGAAATGCTGATGGATTCAGAATCATTCTCAGGGGGTGTTCCATCATCAGTAACAGTAAAGATGATATCGTTATAGTTTCCGGAATCGTTATAATTTGGCGTCCAGCTAAACACCTTATTCTCCATATCAAAGTTTGCGCCTAGCGGGAGATTGCTGGCAGAATAGAACAAATCATTTCCATCGGGATCAGATGCAGTGATAGTGAATTCTAGCAATTCCCCCTCGTTTACAGTTTTGTTCCCTATTGGATCAAGGACTGGCGGACGATTTATATCTCCTACTGTAATGCAGATAGCTTCTGAATCACTTTCCGGAAATGTGGCGATATCAGTCACAGTGAAAAGAACATTGACATAGTTTCCGGATTGATCCGGAGTAGGAGTCCAGCTAAATATCTGAGTATCAGGATTAAAACTTGATCCGCTGGGCAGATTGCTTGCAGAAAAAATCAGGTCATCTCCTTCAGGGTCTGTGGCAGTGATAGAAAATTCTAGTAGTTCCCCCTCGTTTACAATTTTATTGCCTATCGGATCTAGGGCTGGTGGGCGGTTTGTATTCCCAACTGAAATGGTGATAGTCTCTGAATCACTCTCTGAAGGCGTGCCGGTATCATTCACAGTAAAACATATAGTAAATATGCCGGACTGACCGGCTCCTGGAGTCCAGCTAAATATTCCTGTTGAATTATTAAACGTTGCTTCTGCTGGCAGGTCGCTTATGGAAAAGATCATATCATCACCATCAGGATCAGTGGCAGAAACAGTAAATTGAAGAATCTCTCCCATATAGATCTCTTTATCGCCTATTGAATCAATTGTTGGAGGGCGATTTATTTTCCCCACTGTGATCGTAATATACTCATGGTCGCTCTTTGGCGGTGTTCCATTATCAGTTACTTTGAATAGAACATCTGGGTAATTGCCTGACTGCTCGTATTCCGGTGACCATGTAAATATTCCTGTTTGCGTGTCAAAATTCGATCTGGTTGGCAGGTTGCTCGCTGAATAGACCATATCATCACCATCAGGATCAGTGGCAGAGACAGTAAATTGAAGAGACTCTCCCCTGCTGAGTATTTTGTCGCCTATAGGCTCCAATACCGGTGGATGGTTTTCTTTTATCTCAGTTTCTCCGGTTGTTTGATTATTGTTGGAATCTTGAAAAAAATCGCTTACTCCGCTACATCCATTTAGTGAAAGGCAAAGAATAATCAACATTTGAATGCATGATATTATAAATAATATTATAGGTTTATTATTCATTTGACTCTTCCTTAATAAATTAGATTTTAATATCGAAAAACGTCAGAATGGAGAGAATCTTACTTCTGCATCGAGTATATTCTCTCCATCAGTTAACATTTCCATTGTTTTTGGAAAGTAAGTATGTAATAATGAATCATAATAATAATAATATCCAATATTCTCTCCTATATCTATTAGTCCATTATGAGGCTTATTATCCAGAATCGCTGCTATATATATTCCTTCTATTCCAAATGGATCCTCTAAGACCATATCATCTAAAATGGCTGGTGAGATTTTAATATTATAATTGGTGTCAAAATCAATATTCACTGTTGTAGATCCAAGAACATAATCCGTGATGCTGTTCCCGCTAAGCAATAGATTGATCCCCATAGATTTAATTGCAAGTAATATAACCTTATCTCCATCTTGATAATCCTCTTCACTCAGATCGCCCATGTCTAGATTTAAGGTGATGGATGAATTGTGGTTATAGATTTTTCTATTTACTCTGAACACATGTCCTAAAGATGGAACATGATTCACCCCTTCTGATAGCTCTAATTCTAATCCAATATCGAATCTTTTCTGTAAGAAACCGATATAGTCGCCTTCAGTGGGGTCCGGGAATCCTCCAGTATAATCCTTATCCCAGAGAGCTAATACGAATACCTTATCACCAGGCTTAATATCTGTGGATGATAGAGCTACGTTGAAATTGGTCTCTCCCGGAGGCATTCGATAGAAATATTTCATTGCGCTATGTGGATCATCAAGCAGCGCATTGAGATCATCTGTTTGTGCTATAATTATATATATTGGTTTTGAATTTTCGTCATAAGCTTCAGGACATTCAAAGCTACCGCTTAGTGTAATGTCATATCCCGATGACTGCGGCATATCCATTATCATATCAATATTTTTATTGCTTGTTGAGCCCTCTTTCACCGTTATCTGCTTAGGGATATCATCAGTGGCTGATGTATAGAATCCAATTTTATCACCGCTGTCAGGTGTTTTATTCACATTTTTATCTAAGAAGGCGAAAAGATATACATTTTGGATTGGCAGATCATATCCATAGGGCATTATCTTTAGGGTATAATTTAAATCTCCTTCATTTTTGTTTATCCGTTTGTAACCGATTATGGAATCAACATCAAAAGCATATTTATAATCCAGAGAGTTTATCTCTCCGGCATAGGCAATGATTGTTGCTTCACCTATATCGTCTCCCAGAATAGTGCCTTTGATTTCAGAATCAAATGTATAGATCTTTCGGCTTATTCTAAAACTTAAATCTTCATTATCATCCTGCCTGAGTGTATAGGAGGGGCTCATTGAATTAATGTCAAGATAAAATCCAACATAATCTCCTAAAGTCGGATTTGGAAATCCTCCAGTATAATCTTTATCCCAAAGCGCTAGCAGGAATATGGTATCACCCGCCTTCAAATCAGTTTTTGAAAGATCAATATTAAAATCAATGCTTTGCATCCCATCCTTTGGCGGCAACAATTTTTTAAAATATTTAATTCTATCGACTGGTTCTTTAATGATCAGATTGGGATCATCTGTATTTGCAATGACTAAAAAGACAGGATTGGATTTTTCATCGTATGCTTCTCCACCCGGCATCTCAATGGTTCCGCTTATTGATCTGTCATACTCGGAGGGATTGGATATCTCCATCATCAGCTCAATATTTTTATTATTTGATGAACCTTCGCCAATAGAAATGAGTGTGGGCAGCTTGTTTTCATTCGATGTGTGAAATCCTATAATGTCTCCTGCATCCGGCTTCCCATTAGAATTCCTGTCCAGCATGGCAATTACAAACACATTCTGAATAGGCACATCATATCCATAAGGCATTATTTTCAAGGTGTATGATAGTGGGGAGTCAGATTTGTTGAGTCTGTTATAACCAATTATATTATCGAAATTAAAATCACTGACATCGAGAGAATTTATTTCTCCGGCATAGGCTATTAGTGTTAAATCGCCCTCATAATCGCCAAATACTATGCCCTTGATCTTTGATTCAAAGGAGTAGACCATTCTATTAATCCTAATATTCATGCCAGCGTTATATCCTTCCTTAAGGATATAGGAATATGACCAGTTTGCAGAATCGTAGTAAAAACCTACATAATCGCCCTCCGTAGGATAGGGAAGGCCGTTGTTGTAATCATTATCCACAAATCCTATAATCGTGATCTTATCACCGGCATTAAAGCCGGTTCCTGTGAGATCAATATTAAAGGTGTAATCATTATCCTCGACCCTAAGGATGTCAACAATTGAATTTTCTGGATTGTTGATTATCTCCTCAAAATCATCACTTCTTGATATCGCAATAAAGGCAGGGCCAATATGATCCTCATTGATCTCAAGTTGTCCGCATAGATAAATTTCGTTAATATCTTTGTTTTTGCATCCGCTTAGTAATAATATTCCAGAGATCGCGATTATAGATGTAATCATTTTAGTAATCATTTCGATACCTCTAATCCGATACAACTTTATAATTTTACTATTACTAAATACCATTTGAATATACTAAGAAATAAAAGCAGGGTCAAATTTTTATAGATATTTTTAATTGTGAAATATGCATTTTATTATACATCTTCAAATTATCGAAGGTTGGTTTGACTTTTGAAATAAGAATGACTAACTTATTAGCATAAATGTTGTTAATCCTTTAAAATAATAAACTTTTTCATCGTTAAGTGGTGCCTTAATGATAGATTTCATCATAGATCGATATAAATATATTATTGCATTAATAATTCTTATAGCATTGCCATTTGGTCATTATTTTATGCAATACAGGCATTACTATCATTTGAATATATATTTTGAAAAAAATGATCCAGATTTAATAAATTATCAAAGGTTTCAAAGAGAGTACGGCAATGATGAGGTTGCAGCCATTGCGTTCAAGCAGGATGATGTGATGAAAAAGGAGAGTATAGCGCTAATTCGAACAATCAGTGAGAGGTTAAAAGGTTTAAAGGATGTACAGAGAATATATAGCATTACTGACATAGAATTGGCTGAAGGATCGGATGATGTTATAAGATTTACTAAACTTATTCCAGAGAAAGAGGTCAATGATGAAAGCTTGTTGATAGCAAGGACTAAGGTGCTTAACAATAAATGGATTAGGGGTTTTCTGCTTTCCAGTGATATGAAAACTGCTGCTATAATTTTTGAATTAAATACATTACCAGGTGATGAAAAAAGGGAGGTAGTTAACAAAATAAAAAGATTTACTCAGGAGGTTGCAGGCAATACTAAATTGCATTATGCGGGTATTCCTTTTCTTTCTGTTGAACTTAATGAGTTGTCTAAGAAAGATATGAGGCGGTTGGTTCCTGTTGCAGGAGTTTTGATTTTTTTCATAGTAATGATAATGCTTAATAATCTATTCTTAACATTTCTATGTTTTATAAATTTAATTATAATATTTATTTGTAGTATAGGTTTATTTGTAGCTTGTGGCCAGACCTTCAATTTGGTCACAAACATTTTAGGCCCCATACTTCTTGCAATTGCAATAGCAAATTCTATACATTTTATTTCACATTATAGAGATGATTACATTAGGAATGGTGGTAATTATAAAAGCGCTATAAGGAGTACCTTTCATTATCTATTGCATCCAATTCTTTTAACTAGCGCCACAACCGCTATAGGTTTTTTCTCTTTTTATACAAGCCGCATCACACCTGTAAAGGTGTTAGGCATCTATACCTCAACAGGTGTTCTCATCGCTCTATTCTATACACTTTTATTTCTACCCTGTGGACTTATGCTGTTTAATAAGCGAATAAAGATAATAAATAAATCAAAAAAAATATTAAAGGACTCAAAGACTGATAATTGTATTATTTCAAAATTTCTAAATCGATTAAGTATTTTTACTACAAGTAACTACAAAACGATTGGAATAACTATGATTGGAATATTATTAATTTTTATTATTGGTATTACAAAGATAAAATTTGAATCAAATAGCAAAAACTATCTGCAAAGGAATAATAGAATAAGAAAGGATATTGAGTTTGTTGAGAATAATATTGGGGGAATGTTGCCATTTACATTGCTTATTAAGGCTAAGTCAAATGATTATAATTTTACTCATTCAGAAAGTCTGCAGCTTGTTGATAAAATTCAAGAGGTTATATTAAAGGATATCAATGAATTTTCAACATCCTTTTCAGTCGTTAATTACATTGAGGAGATACATAAAACCTTTAACGCTGATGATAACGATAATAAAATACCTGAATCTCAGAGCGATCTGTTGGATTATTATGAGATAAGCAATTCAGAGCTTATTGATAGCCTTATATCGCCTGATTATATGGAATCTAGAATTTCCTTTCAATCCCTTTGGTGTTCTAATGGGATGGCTAACAGAATTCATAATCATATTTCAGATTATCTCAATAATACAATTGGAGATAAATTTACATTCATAATTACAGGAATAACATCATTATCCATTGCTTTGGAGAATAAATTAGCTGAAACTCAGATTAAAAGCCTACTATTTGCCATTGCTGTAATATCCATTATTATGTTTTTCATTTGTAGAACTTTTGGATTAACATGGCTTCTTTCGGGACATGGCCTCTGCCACGGCGGAGGAGGGATACCTGAGGCTGGCCTTCCTGGAGGTGGCGGGCGAGCGGGTGGCAGCGGCCCTGTGC